>JALYHF010000001.1 GCA_030776745.1 Actinomycetota bacterium
CGGGCCACCGCCCGTCGGTGGCTGGCCTCCTTGGGTGCGACGTCGACCATGCGGGCCCTGCCCAGCGGGTCGATGTGGGTGAGGCCACGGTCCGACATGGAGGCAAAGTCTACGGCGCAACCGGGCGACCACGCCCTTCTGCCAGGCCACGCCCCCCCGAGGCCGTCGTCTTCCCTAGCCGCCGATCTGGCTCATGCTCCGGGACGGCCGGATGAAGTGGACCCCCCCGATGCTGTGGCCCGCCCACTTGGTGGCCACGTCGGCCTCGATGGCGGCGGCCAGGTCGTCGTCGGTTCCTCCTCCCCCTAGGAGGGCGCGCAGGTCGGTCTCGGCCAGGGCGAACAGGCAGTTGCGGAAGTGGCCGTCGGCCGTGAGCCGGACGCGATCGCAGCTGGAGCAGAAGTTCCGGGTGACGCTGGCCACCACACCGATCTCGCCCTCGCCGTCCCGATAGCGGAACCGCTCGGCCGGTTGGCTCCCCCGCCCGGCCACGGGTTCGAGCGGGTAGGCGGCGTGCACGGTGGCCACGATCTCTTCGAAGGTGACCACGGCGCGGGCGTCCCACGCCCCGCTGGCGTCGAGGGGCATGAACTCGAGGAAGCGGACCACCACCCCCTTGCGACGGCCGAAGGCGGCCAGGTCGACGATCTCGTCGTCGTTGGCCCCCCGCATGAGCACGCAGTTCACCTTCACCGGCGCCAGGCCCGCCTCCAAGGCGGCGTCGATGCCGTCCAGCACCTGGTGCAGGGCGTCGCGCCCGCTCAAAGCCCGGAAGCGGTCGGGTCGCAGGGTGTCGAGCGAGACGTTGACGCGGCTGAGGCCGGCCCGTCTCAGCTCGGCGGCCAACAGGCCGAGGCTCGCCCCGTTCGTGGTCATGGACAGGTCGATGCCCCGCCCGCCAGGCGCCCCGGGTGGACGCAGGGCGGCGAGTTTCTCGACCAGGACCGGCAGGTCGGCCCGTACGGTGGGCTCGCCACCGGTGATGCGGATCCCGTCGAAGCCGAAGCGCTCCACGCACACCCGGGCCACCCGCTCGATCTCCTCGAAGCTCAACAGCTGCTGGCGCGGCAGCCAGGGCAGGCCCTCCTCGGGCATGCAGTACGAGCAGCGGAAGTTGCAGCGGTCGGTGACCGAGATGCGCAGGTCGCGCACCGTCCGTTGGTAGGGGTCCACCAGCGGGCGCGGCAAGGACGGGGGCATGTACCCGTCAGGCTAGGGGCAGCTAAGGAGCATGGTCCGCACGACCCCCCCCGGTTCGACGCCGGGCCCGTCGGGGTTGAGGGCCAACGCGTTGGCCAGCGCCATGGCTCGCAACAGGTTGGAGGCCTGGCCCCCGGAGGGGCGCACGTGGAAGCGCCCGTCCTCACCGGGGTCGGCGCGGACCCGCACCAGGTGGAGCTTGCCGTCGGGCCGGCGGGGCAGCCCGGCGTCGGCCACCGCGTCGACGTGGAGCCGGTCGATGGTGGGGTGACCCATCATGTGGCGCAGGCCGGGGCGGGCGAAGAGCTCGAAGCTCACCATGGACGACACCGGGTTCCCCGGCAGGCCGAACACCGGGGTGCCGTCGACCAGCCCGAAGGCCAGCGGCTTGGCCGGCTTGACCGCCACCTGCATCCAGGCCATGGAGCCACCTGACAGCTTGTCCAGGGCCAGCTTGACGAAGTCGAAGTCACCCACACTGACGCCCCCGCTGGTGACGAGGGCATCGCAGCGGGCCAGACCCCGCTCGAAGGCGGCCGTGATCTCCTCCTCGCTGTCCCGGGCCATCCCCAGGTCCACCGCCTCGCAGCCGGACTGGCCGAGCAGGGCGAGGAGGGTGGGGCGGTTGGAGTCGCGTATCTGGCCCGTGCCCAGCGGGCCGGGACCGTCGACCAGCTCGTCGCCCGTCGACAACACGCCCACTCGGGCCCGCCGGAACACGGGCACGGTGGCCAGGCCCAGGCTGGCCAGCACGCCCACGTGGCCGGGCGACAGCTCGGTGAAGGCAGGGAAGGCCTCCTGGCCCGGTGACAGGTCCTCGCCCGCCGGCCGGACGTGCTCGCCGGGCGGGACGGCTTGGTGGACGACGACGACGCCGGCTTCCTCGTGCACCTCGGTTCGCTCGACCATCACCACGGCGTCGGCGCCGGGGGGGATGGGAGCGCCGGTCATGATGCGCACCGCCTGGCCCGGCCCCACCGGGCTCCCGGGTGGCGAACCGGCGGTGATGGTGCCCACCACCCGAAGCCGCACCGGCGCGCCGGCCGTGTCGGCGGCCCGCACGGCGAAACCGTCCATCGCGGTGTTGGCGAAGGGCGGCACCGCCTGGTCGGCCACCACGGGCTCCGAGGTGACCAGCCCGAGGGCCTCGCTCAGGGGCACGGCGGCGGGAGGCAGCCGCTGACAACCCTCGAGGACCCGGGTGCGCGCCGCGTCGAGAGGGACGAGGCCCACCGGGTCAGAGCAGCTTCTTGCGCTGCACCAGCTCGACGAGGAAGGTGCGGAACTCCGGGCCCAGATCCTCCCGTTCCAGGGCCAGCTCGACCGTGGCCCGCAGGTAGTCGAGCTTGCTGCCGATGTCGTAGCGGCCCTCCTCGAAGGTGTAGCCGTACACGGCCTGTTCCTCGAGGAGCAGGCCGATGGCGTCGGTGAGCTGCAGCTCGCCACCCTTGCCCGGCTCGAGGCGGTCGAGCACGTCGAAGACCTCCGGGGTGAAGACGTAACGCCCCATCACGGCCAGGTTCGAGGGAGCCTCCTCGGGGGTGGGCTTCTCCACGATCTCCATGACCCGGACCAGCCCGTCCTCCACGTCCTCGAGCCGGGCGCAGCCGTAGGAGGAGATCTCCTGGCGGGACACCTCCTTGAGGGCGATGACGCTGCGGCCGTAGCGCTCGTGCACGGCCAGCATCTCCTTGAGCACATGGGCGTCGTCGATCATGACGTCGTCGCCCAGCATCACGGCGAAGGGCTCGTTGCCGACGT
>JALYHF010000002.1 GCA_030776745.1 Actinomycetota bacterium
CGGCCGGCTGGCCGTTGAGCAGCAGGTCGACCTTGACCAGGTCGCTGGGCTCGTAGCCGTCGGGCTCGTAGTCGAGGCTGGCGTAGCCCTTGGTGCGGCTCTTGAGCTGGTCGAAGAAGTCGATGACGACCTCGGCCAGGGGGATGCGGTACACCAGCTCCAGGCGCTCGGGCGACAGGTACTCCATCTTCTGCATCACGCCCCTGCGGGCCTGGCACAGCTCCATCACCGTGCCCGTGTAGTCGGCCGGCAGCAGCAGGGTGACGGTGAGGAACGGCTCCTCGATGCTGGTGATCTTGTGGGGCGGGGGCATGTCGGCCGGGTTGTCGACCTCCACCACCTCCCCGGTGGTCATCTGGGCCAGGTACTCCACCGACGGCACGGTGGCGATCAGGCTCATGCCGAACTCGCGCTCCAGGCGCTCGCGCACGATCTCCATGTGGAGCAGGCCGAGGAAGCCGCACCGGAACCCGAAGCCGAGCACGCCCGACGTCTCCGGCTCGAACGTGAACGACGAGTCGTTGAGACGGAGCTTCTCCAGGGCGTCGCGCAGCCCGGTGAAGTCGTCGCCGTCGACCGGATACAGCCCGCAGAACACCATGGGCTTGGGCTCGCGGTAGCCGACGAGGGGCTCGGGCGCGGGCCGGGCCGCGCCGGTGACGGTCTCCCCCGAACGAGCCTCGCTCACGTCCTTGATGCCGGCGATGAGATAGCCGACCTCGCCCGGGCCGAGCTCGGGCACCGGGACGGGGACCGGCGTGCGGGCACCGATCTCCTCGACGTCGTGGGTTGCGCCCGTCTGCATGAACCGCACCCTCGTGCCGGACGTGAGCACGCCGTTGACCACGCGCACGGCGCTGACCACCCCCCTGTACTGGTCGTAGTGGGAGTCGAAGATGAGGGCCTGCAGCGGGGCGCCGCGGTCGCCGCCGGGCGGCGGAATGCGCTCCACCACGGCGTCGAGCAGCCCGGCCACGCCTTCGCCCGTCTTGGCGCTGATGCGCAGGATCGACGCCCGGTCGATGCCCAGGACCTGTTGTATCTCCTCCGCCACCCGGTCGGGCTCGGCCGCGGCCAGGTCGATCTTGTTCATGGCGGCCACGATCTCCAGGTCGTGCTCCACCGCCTGGTAGGCGGTGGCCAGGGTCTGGGCCTCGATGCCCTGGGTGGCGTCGACCAGGAGGATGGCGCCCTCGCAGGCGGCCAGCGAGCGTGACACCTCGTACCCGAAGTCGACGTGCCCGGGCGTGTCGATGAGGTGCAGGGTGTGGCCCCTCCAGGGCAGGCGGACGTTCTGGGCCTTGATGGTGATCCCGCGCTCGCGCTCCAGGTCCATGGAGTCCAGGTACTGGGCCCGCATGTCGCGGGCGTCCACCGCGCCGGTGAGCTCCAGGATGCGGTCGCTCAGCGTGGTCTTGCCATGGTCGATGTGGCTGATGATCGACAGGTTGCGGATGCGGTCTCGGGTCGTCACGTGGCGTCCATTGTCGCTCGCGACGGCCGGTGGGTCAGAGCGTCGGGTCCGCGCCCCGCTGCGGGTAGCGGACCAGGTCGCCCAGCAGCGACGCCGCGGCCCGGGCCAGCTCGCCCCGTTCCACGTCGAGGTCGACGCACAGGTCCCCGCTGCCGGCGGCCGACTTGGCCCAGGGTGGGCGCAACTCCAGCTGGAAGCAGGCCCTCACCTGCACCCGAACCGGGGCGCTGACCTTGGACCGGGCGGTGATGGTGAGGTTGGGCTCGGTGAACGTGGCCGGGGTGGCACCCGGGTCCCTGGCCGCGGCGTTGACCAGCCAGGCCACCAGGCGCTTGGCCTCCCAGGTGGTCAGGCACGGGTCGACGACCTCCCAGTTGCCCTGCGGCGACACCACCCGAAGGGAGACGAGCAGCCAGTTGGAGTCCCACGGGTCATGTTCCTCGTGCGGGAACTGGTAGCCGACGACGGCCAGCTCCAGCTCGTTCCCCTCCCGTCCGGCCAGCAGCACCTCCTCAGTCTCTCAAGACCGGGTGATAGCCTCGGAACTTCCCATGGCGAACATCAAGAGCCAGATCAAGCGCAACCGGCAGAACGAGGTCCGGCGCCTCCGCAACAAGGCGACCCGCTCCGAGATCAAGACGCGCATGAAGAACGCGGTGGCGGCAACCGAGGCCGGTGACGGCGCCGATGCCCTTCGGCTGGCCGTCAAGCGCATCGACAAGGCCGCGGCCAAGGGCATCATCCACAAGAACCAGGCCGCCAACCGCAAATCCCGCCTGATGAAGCGGATCGGGGCTACGAGCGGCGAGGCCCGAGCGGCCCTCTGAGCGGGGAGCCAGACCCGAGCCGGCTGAGCCGGGCCACCAGCACCTCCAGCACCGCCTCGCCCGGCCAGTCCACCGCCCCCTTGAGGGCGAGGTCGGCTTCGGCCAGCAGGGTGACGGCCCGGGCCAGCGACTCGTAGCCCAGCCGCCGCACCTGCACCAACGCCTTCTTGGCCGGGTACGTCGACCCGGTGATGCCCAGGGCGGCGGCGGCGGCCCGTTCGTCCGCCACCCCGGACCCCTCCAGGCGCAGCATGCGGCCGAAGTGGGTGTGCAGGGTGGCCAGGATCACCAGGGGATGGCGCCCCCCCGGCCCGACCAGCCGGCGAAGGACGGCCAGGGCGGTGGCCGTGTCGCCCTTGTCGATGGCGTCGGTGAGCTCCCACGGCGCCACCCCACCGGCCTGGCCCAGGAACGGGGCCACCTGTTCGGCGGTGACGCGCGTCCCCGGGCCGTAGGCCGCGGCCAGCGTCTCCAGCAGCGCTCCCAGGCGGCCCAGGTCGTCGCCCAGGTGGTCGCCCAGCAGGGCCGTGGCCGCGGCGTCGAGCCTGACCGGGCTCTCCTTGACGCGCGCCGCCAGCCAGCCCGACCGGCCCTTCCCGGTGGGGACCCCGGCGTCGACCACGTGGCCGACCTTGGCGACGGCGTCCATCAGAGCCCGGGCCGTCTGGCCCCCGCCCGCCACCAGGACCAGGGCGGTGGTGGGGAGCGGGTCGGCGAGGTAGGCGACGAGCGGCGCCGCCTCCTGGGTGGAGAAGCGCCCGACCCCACGGGCCACGACCACCCGTCGCCCGCCGAAGAACGGCGGCGTCTGGGCCGCGTCGACGACGGCCCGGACCTCGTACTCCTCCCCGGCCAGGTCCTCCACGACCAGGGCCGGGTCGTCGCTCCCCACCAGCCGGGCCACCAGGTCGCGGACGGCGTCGGCCGTGAGCGTGGCGTCCGCCCCCTTCACCAGGTAGGCGGGGAAGACGGCGCCGCCTGCGGCCGCGGTCACGCCGCGTCCAGAACCGCGGCCAGCACCCGGCACACCCGGCGGGTGCCCTTGACGTCGTGGGCCCGGACGATGCGACACCCGCCGACGACCCCGATGGCCGCTGCGGCCAGCGACGCCGTCCGCCGCTCGTCGACCTCGAGACCCAGGATGCGGCCCAGGAAGGTCTTGTTGGACGCCGACAGCAGCAGCGGGTGGCCTAGGTCGGCCAACCGCCCGGACCGGCGCAGCAAGGTGAGCGACTGCTCGGCCGTCTTGCCGAGGTCCAGGCCGGCGTCGACCACGATCCGCTCCGGCGGGATGCCGGCGGCGCGGGCGCGGGTGGCGCGGTCGGCCAGGTAGGCGCGGACCTCGGCGACCACGTCGACGTAGTGGGGCTCGGGATCGGCCACCCGGGGGGCGAGGCGGATGTGGGTGGCCACCACGGTGGCGCCGGCGTCCGCGCAGGCCGGGAGGTAGCCCGGATCGGCGAAGCCGCTGATGTCGTTACCCACCACCGCCCCGGCAGCGAACGCGGCCGCAGCCACCGATGCCCGCCAGGTGGCGACGGACACGGGCACGTCGAACCGGGCCCGGAGGGCCTCGACGGCCGGGACCACCCGGTCGAGCTCCTCGGCCACGCCCACCTCGGGGCCGGGGCCGGCCTTCACCCCGCCGACGTCGAGCAGGTCGGCCCCCTCGTCCACCAGCTGCTCGGCCCGCCGGCAGAGGTCGTCGAGCCCGAAGTGGGCCCCCTTGTCGTAGAACGAGTCCGGGGTCCGGTTGAGGATGCCCATGACCAGGGCGGTGGTGGTGACGTCGTAGCTGCGGTCGCCGAGGGCCAGGCGCATCCCCGGGAACCTACCGGGGCGGCGCCCGGGGCGAGACCCGGACGCCGAGCCGGGGGGCGGCGGCGTCGACGGCCACGGCCAGGGGACCGGCGGCGACGGTCGTCCCGGCGGTGGGGACAACCGCGCCCGCCAACCGGTTCCCCGGAGGAGCGAGTACCAGGCGGGGCCGGAACCGGCGCAGGGTGGGTTCCACGTCCCGGGCGCTGGCCACTCCTGGGCGAGCCACGACCATGACGTCGAGCCGGCGGACCGACGCCGACCGCAGTCCGGACAGCAGCCGGTCGGGCGCCGCCTCCAGGTCGTCGACGACGAGCACGGTGGCCCCGGCCGAGCGCCACAGCCG
>JALYHF010000003.1 GCA_030776745.1 Actinomycetota bacterium
CCAGCTCGGCGTCGCTGAAGCCGAAGATCTCGCCGCCGGGCGAGAACCCCGCCTCCGAGCCGATCAGCGGCCCGCCCACCTGGGTGGCGCCGTTGGGAACGAGGCCGCCGGCGAACACGGCCAGCACGGCCACCAGCGCCAGCACCGGTCGTCTCCTCATCAGGTTGGGGCGGGGCTCCGGGTCGGGTCCCGTCCCCGCCGGCCCCTGTCCCGAGGCGCGAGGAGCACCCGTCGCATCAGCTCCCGCTCGACCAGTCGGGCGCGTAGTCGGTGGACGGCGGGCCATCGGCGGTGGCATTGGCGGCGGCCGCCACGTTGTTGCTCACGTTGACCGGGCCGGTGCCGTCGGCGTTGATGATGAAGATCTCCGAGTCACCGTCGCGGTCGGTGGCGAAGGCGATGCGCCCGCCGTCGGGCGACCACACCGGGGAGACGTCCACCGACGGCACGTCGGCCACGCGAGTGACGCCCGTGCCCTCGGCGGTCATCACGTAGATGTCGGAGTCGCCGTCGCGGTCGCTGGCGAAGGCGAGGCGCGTGCCGTCGGGTGACCACACCGGGAAGAGGTCGGGCGAGGCGTCGCCGGTCAGCTTGGCCTGCTCCGAGCCGTCCGGCTTCATGGTGTAGACGTCCACGTTGCCGTTGCGCTCGCTGGAAAAGGCGATGCGGCTGCCGTCCGGGGACCAGTTGGCGGTCAGGTCGACGCCGGCGTTGCGGGTGAGGCGGGTGACGCCCGACCCATCGGCGTTCATGGCATAGATCTCCTGGTTGCCGTCCCGCTCGCTGCGGAAGGCGAGCCTCTTGCCGTCGGGTGACCAGGTCGGGCCCGAGTCCAGCGCCTCGTCCCGGGTGAGGCGGGTGACGCCCGACCCGTCGGCGTTCATGACGTAGATCTCGAAGTTGCCGTCCCGCTCGCTGCGGAAAGCGATGCGGGTCCCGTCGGGCGACCAGGCGGGAAGGTCGTCGAACGCCGGGTCGCGAGTGAGACGGGTCACGCCCGAGCCGTCGGGGTTCATGGTGTAGATCTCGAAGTTGCCGTCCCGGTTGCTGGCGAAGGCCAGCCGCCCTGGTCCGATGCCGGCGGCGGTGGTGCTGGCAGTCTTGGGCTGGAGGCTCGTGGTGGTCGTGGCCGGAGCGGCGCTCGTCGTGGTGGTGGCGGGCGCCGTGGTGGTCGTGGCCACCGTGGTGGTGGTGGTCAAGGTGGTGGTCGTCGTCGTCGGGCCCAGCAGTGGTGGGAGGAGCGGGGGAAGCCGGACCTCGGGCAGCGGGACCAGGGCGGCCGTGCGGTACGGCGTGGCGTTCTGCTGGCCGAGGAGGGCGCTGCTCAAGACCAGGCCTGCCGGAACGAGGAGGACGCCGGCACGGGGCCAGCCTCCTGCAGGCCGGCGCCGGCGGCCGGGCACGGTCAACACCCGCCGTCGCCCCGAACCGGCGGCTGATTTCGGTGCTGCCGCGCGACGCTGTGACCCGCCTGTCATGCATGGCTGATCGGCATGGGGATCGAAGGCCTTGAAGGACGAGTTCGTCGGCCCAACCCCAGCCGGTGGTGGCGCCTGAGCAGAACAGCCGGCCTCAGCCGGCCAGCGTCATCCTGGACAGGCGGTCCGGAACAGGACGATCATTGCGGCATGATCCCCGCGGGCGCCGGTGCCCGGCCCTCCGATCTGGTGCCCGGCGACCCCGGCGGGGTCGAGGCGCTGGCCGGGCGCCTCCGGGCCTACGCCGAGGGGGCGGCTGCCGGTGCAGCTCGGCTGCGGGCCATCGACTCGGGGGCGTGGGAAGGAGAGGCGGCCGACGCCTTCCGGGCCGTGATCGACGAGATCCCGGCCAAGCTCGAGCGGGGTGCGGGTGCCTTCGCCGAGGCCGCCGCCGCCCTGGGCGCCTACGCCGCCACTCTGCGCTCGGCCCAAGAGGTGGCCGCCCGGGTGGTGGGCCTGCTGGGCGAGGCCGACCAGCACAGCGCCGCCTGGTCGTTCCAGCGCGGGGCCTACACCGCCGCACTGGCCCAGGGCGAGGCGGTGGCGGCCACGCTGGGGCCTCCTCCTCCCGTGATGGACCCGGGGGCGGCCCAGCGCCAGGAGGCGCTGCGCCTGCTCGAAGGGGCCCGGGTCGAGGTGGACTCGGCCGCCCGGCGCTCGGCCGCCCGCCTCCGCGACGCCGCCGCTGTCGCCCCCGACGAGCCGGGGCTGTTGTCCAAGATCTGGCACGGCGTGAGCGAGTTCGGGGCCGGGGCGTGGGAGGCCACCTACGGCATGGCTCGGTTCGCCTTCACCCTCAGCCCCCTCTACCTGGTGGTCGATCCCGAGGGCTACGTCGAGAACCTGGTCGGCCTGGGCCAGGGCGTGGTCTACGGCGTGACCCATCCCGTGGAGTTCGCCAAGGCCGTCTCCGACTGGGACACCTGGGTCGAGAACCCGGCCCGGGCCCTGGGGCACCTGGTGCC
>JALYHF010000004.1 GCA_030776745.1 Actinomycetota bacterium
CGAGATGGGATGGTGCCACGAGTTCGGCCTGGAGATCGAGCCCCTCTGTAGCCACCCCATGGTCGCCGGTCGGGCGGCCTGCTCCTGCGCCGAGTGCGGCACGGTCTGCCCCGGTCGCTTCGAGGGAGGCTGCGAGGCGGTCTTCCGACGGGGCCCCAGGACCGATGCGCCCGGCCGCCCCAGCTATGAGACCAAGAGCGGGCTCCAACTCGTCGGTGCTACCCCGGTCGCCGGTGTCCCGGGCCCCAGCACTCCGGTCGCCAACGGCGTGGTGGTCAACGGTTCCCACCCCAACGGTGTCTCCATCACGGTTGCCGGGCCTGCCCCCACTGGTGCCGGAGCCGCCTCGAGCAACGGTGCTGGCCCGAGCATCGACGCCTTGGGCGACCGGATCGCCCGGTTGGAGGCGACGGTGGGTGCGCTGGTCGAACAGCTCGCCGCCCAGTCACAGCTCCGGGCCTCGACCGACCGCCACCTGGCCGACCTGGGCCAGGTGCTGGGCCAGCTCGGTGTGGATATGGAGGACCGCCTGGCCCTGATCGAGTTGGTGCTCGCGGACCTGGGTGCCCAACCCTCGGAGCGGCAGGCCGGAGCTGACTCGCCGATCGCCCTACCTGCGCCTGACCTCTCCCTCCCCTCGGTCGCTCCCTCGGTCTCGTCTGACGCCGATTGGCGCTGACTCAGTTAAGTCGCCCTACACCACGGCGACTGGGGCTGCCGCCTTGTACGCGGCCCGCCTCAACGTCGGGTACCTGTCCCTGGAGGGCATCGACCAGATCTCGGTCGTCTTCGCCGACAAGGACATCAGCATGTCCTCACGGCGGAACCGGGCGCCCAGCGACCTGGACCTGTTCGGCCGCGACGCGACGCCAAGACGCCGTAGGGCAACCTGTCACCGACCCGGAGCTGCTGGCGTCCTACCTCGCCGTCACCAACGGCACCCTGTCGCTGATCACCCTGGCGCACGCACGGACCGAGACCGCGTCGCTGCCCGAGGACATGCTGCACTAGCTCGGGGCGGACGCCACCAGCGTCCCCGTCGTCAAGGTGACGCCGGCCGGTAACAGGTCGCGGCCGTCACCAAACATCCGGCTCACCGAACGGGAGATGTCGTAATCGTTCCCGTGGTGGGGGACGCGGCTGCGGTCGCGGCTCTCGGGGCGGAACTTCAACTAAGTCGGCGATGTCCAGACGCCAACTCTCACGGCTACTTGGCGGCAGTGGCTGATGCAGGAGCGTCGCGCCCCGGCCGCGTCCGGAGCTACTACGACGTCTCCTTCGGGGAGATGGACGAGGTCAACCCGACCTATCTCGTCGGTGTCTCCGTCGTGACATGGAGGGCCGGTCCGCCGGTACGCCCGGACAAAGGCGCCGTTCGCCCGGAACGGGGGCATCATCCCCAGCCCCGATGGAACCAAGTACCGGCTGACGGTCGCCAACAGCGGCACCCTGTCCGCGGTCGCCGTCTGATCCGGCGGGCTTCAGCCCGGGAAGATCAGCCACCGGTTATGCTCCAACGGACGGTGTTCCGGCAGCCACCGACGCCGATCGACCACCGTCGGCGGCCGGTAGCCGGCGTCGCGGAGGATCGCCAGGCACTCCCACTCCAGGTCATAGCCGTGCACCTCGAGCAGGAGTGCGGGCCTGCGCTCCGCCAAGACCCGCTTCGCTCCCCGCAGCGCGTCCACCTCGCCACCCTCGATGTCCAGCTTGACCAGGTCGGGCATGAAGTGGGCGTCGGCGAGCCCGTCGATGGAGACGGTGCCGTCCCCGTCGGATGCGGCGACGAACCCGTGGACGACGGTGATCGGCGGGAGGCCCGGGTTGGCGGCCACGTTTCGGCGTAGCCCCTCCACGCTGGGCGCCTCGCTCTCCACGGTAACGACTTCACCGCCCGTGAGCTTGACCAGGACCAAGGCGTCGTATCCGTCGGCACCGCCCAGGTCGAAAGACCGGTAGCCCGGTCGGGCGATCGCCCGCAGGTGCCGGTTCAGCTGCGCCTCGTACAGGCCGGCCCACATCTGGGTCTGCCCGTCGTGGAAGCCGATGTCCATGCGCAGCCCGCGCCCGATACCCGCGGGCAGCCGCCGGACCTTGCGCCCGCGCGGCAGCACGACCCGCTTCACCTTCCGCCTGACGTCCATCGGGCACGGTAGCGACCCTCCCCGGTTCCACACCATCCCGCGCCGACCACCACACCCCCCGGCCCGCAACTGCTAGGACAGCTCCGTCAGTGACGTAACACAGCAGGCGGCTAGCTAGCCTGCCGACCCCCGTAGAATGCGCAGCGCTGGCAAGAGGTTGGTGCATCACCGGACGCCTGCCCTAGTCAGTGCCCCTTCTCGCCCCTCGGCCCAGCCGCGACGAGAGGGCCACCACGTTGACGTCGCGGACCAGGGTCTCCTCGGCGTCCTCACCGACCTGGGCCGCCGCGGACGCCAGCACGCTCGCCTGGTGTGCGCTGAGAAACTCGTCGTCCAGGCACACGGCCACAGCGCCGGGGGCACCTCGCATGACGAGGTCGAACCGCTCGAGTGCCACGTCGAGCGGCCGACCTTCGTCGTGGCCGAGTGATGGACGACCGCGACGTCAGCGCCGCAGGGGTCGAGCTCGTAGTGCTCGACGCACCAAGGCGGGCACGCGGGGCGCCCATTCCTGAGCTGGTCCGCGCCCTCCCCGCTCACCGCTGGTCCCGCGGGCACAGCAGCCCCAGGTCGTTGAAGGTCGGACGGTAGCCGTGCGACAGCCCCCGGGGGCGCCCCAGCAGCCGCCGGCCGGAGACCGCGCCGTGGACGAACCGCAGGGGCCTCGTACAGCTTCGCGGAGATGGCCAGCACCGCGGTGTCGTCACGCCAGGCGTAGTGCCTGCCCCCGACGTCGGGGAGGTCGTTCACCACCCGGAGTGCGGGCGGGCACCACCACCACGTCGTGGCGTGTCCCTCGGCAGGGGGGTTTGGGCGCGCTCGTACCACTAGCGTCGATCATGGGTGTGCCTTTCGCAGGAGGGTGGATCAAGTCCCCCGGTCGGTGTTCGGGCACCGGGCGGGGGGGTGCCTGCACGACGCCGTCTCGCATCGTGATGGGAGCCGGCGGCGACACGCCAGATGCCGCCGAGGAACCGCAACCGGAACCGCAACGCGGCGTATTTCACCGACGCTGGCGGACCGTCGAGCGGACGCCGTACCCCGTATGACCTGCACAGATGGGATCGGGACGGACTGTGGCGGACCGTTAGAACTTGGCTAGGGGTCAAGAGGTCGGGAGTTTAAGCTCAGTCGTAGGTCGCCTCCAGGACCCAGCGGCCCTCGGCCAGGGCAAGGAGATGGGCTTCTCCGCCGGCGGTGACCACCTGGACGCGGGCCCGCCGGCAGCGGGTCCCAGGGTCCCACCAACGCTC
>JALYHF010000005.1 GCA_030776745.1 Actinomycetota bacterium
GTCCACCAGGATCACCGAGCCAGGCTACGGGCACCCCCGGGGCTCAGGACGTCGTCGCTGCAATTGAGGAGGGGACGTCGCCTCGAGGGGCCAGAGCTCGTGCGTAAGCCGCGAGGTGAACGGCCGATCGCTACACGGTGATGACCTCGATGAGGTCCTCCAGACCACGGAAGTCGGCCGGGTTCCGGGTGCAGAGCGGGAGACCGCTCGCGAGGGCGGTGGCAGCGATGAGCAGGTCGACCGCTCGCGCGCCCCGGGCCTTTCGTCCCGCAGCCGCCACCGCCGCGTACACCCGTCCGTACGCCCTCGCTCCCTCGGTTTCGAACGGCAGAGGGTCGAATGCCGCCTCTGCCCGTTGCAGTCGGTCCTGCCGGCGCGCCCGTTCGTCCGGATCGTGCGTGGCGTGAGGGCCGGCGGCGAGCTCGGTCATCGTGACGGCGCTCACGGCCAGCTCCGCTGGGAGCGTGTCGGGGTCGAGGTGTTCGAGGTCGACGATCACCGAGGTGTCGACGAGGCCGCGTGGTGGTCGAGCGTGGTCAGGCACGAGGCGTCGGGTCTTGGCGAGCAGTCCGATCGAGATCGGCGCGAAGGCGCCGACGATCCACGCTCGGTGCGCCCCGGAACAGCGCGATCGCCGCCTCCGCCTTCACGAAGCGGTGCCATCGGAGGGGCGAGAGCTCGCCGACGGGCACGCCGTCGCGCGTGACGATGAAAGATTCGCCCCGGTCGAGCCGGCGCATGATGTCGCCGCTCTCGTTGCGCAACTGCCGCTGCGTGATCTCCTGCGCCACGGCACGAACTGTAGCACCGGTGCTACGCGAGCCCCCTCGTACGGATCCACCCCCGTGTTGCTCGAGGTCGTAGGCTCGGCGGGTGTCGACGTCGGCGCTCGACGAGGCGCTCCGGCTCAAGCGCTCGGGGGAGCTGGACGCAGCGGTGATCGCCCTGGAGGGGGTGCTGAGCCGCTCGCCGTCGCACCCGGTGGCGCTCGCCCACCTGGCCGACGTCCAGCTCAAGCGTGGGCGGCTGGAAGAGGCGTCGGGCGCGCTCGACCGGGCCGAGGCGGCGGCGGGCACCACCCGGTTCACCGCCCGGCTGCGGGGTGACCTGTGCTACAGGGCCGGCCGCTGGAAGGACGCCGCCCGCCACTACCAGGACGCAGGCGCCCTCGGGGACGAGAGCAGCTGGCCCCTCGTCCAGCTGGCCCGGTGCCGGGTCCGCATCGGGGATTTCGACGGCGCCCGGGGGACCGCCGCCCAGGCGGCCGAGCGCGACCCCGGCTCGGCGGCGCCTTGGGTCCTCCTCGGCGACGTCGCCCTGCGCGAGCAGCGCCTGGAAGACGCCGAGGCGATGTACGCCAGGGCCCACGAGCGGGCGCCGGACGACCAGTGGGCCTACGCCAAGCTGGTCGAGGCCCGGCTGCTGCGTCTCCCGCCCGAGCGGCTCGAGCGGGAGATCGAGGTGCTCCTCAAGACCACCGGGCGGGACAACAAGCACCTCCTCGGCGTGCTCGCCCGGCTCCGGAGCCAGCAGGGCGACGAGGAAGAGGCAGCCCGGGCCTGGGGGCAGCGGGCCCGGGCCGGCGACGTGTTCGCCCGCAAGCAGGAGGGCTTCGCGCTGCGCAAGGCGGGGAAGCTGGAGGAGGCCGCCGCCGTGCTCGGCCCGTGCCTGGCCGCCGACCCCGAGGACCGCTACGTCTTCAGCTCCTACGTGAGCCTCCAGCGCCAGCGAGGGGCGTTCGAGGAGCTGCGGCGCACCCTGGAGGAGGCGCTGCCACGCGCCGGCAGCCGCCGGGGCGCCTTCTACGGGGCCCTGCGCAAGCTCCCGCCGGCCGACGCTGCGCCGTGACTCCGACGCCATGACGGGCCCGACCCTCGCCGAGCTGGTCGAGGTCGCCGATGTCGACACCGTCGTCCGCCTCGACGACAGAGGCGGGCGCCTGGCCGAGCTGGTCCTCACCGGCGACGTCGTCGCCAGCCTCACCGCCGTCCTTGGCGCCGCGGCAGGCGACACCGGTGCCGGCTTCTTCGTGGTGGGCCCGTTCGGGTCGGGCAAGTCCCACTTCCTGGCCGCCGTGGGCGAGGTCCTCTCCCACCCGTCGGCCCCCGTGAGCGTGGCCGGGTGGGACAGCGGGCTACGGGAGCTGGCCGAGGCGGCCCGGCCGTCGGTCGCGGTGGGCGTGCCGCTGGTGGAGTACCGGGCCCGGGCGGCGCTGGAGGACGTCGTGGCCGAGCGGGCGTGGCGGGCGCTCGGCCAGGCTCCCCCCGAGGGACCGCACGGTAGCGACCGCCGCGCCGCCTGGGACCGCTTCGTGGCCACCGCAAAGGACGCCGGCCACGCCGGGGTGGTGGTGCTGCTCGACGAGCTGAGCGAGTTCCTGCGAGCCAAGCAGGGGCCGGCGCTCACCGAGGACCTGCGGTTCCTGCAGTTCCTCGGCGAGTGGGCCCGCACCCGCCCCGTCGTCGTGCTCGGAGCGCTGCAGGAGAGCATCGAGGAGGTCGCCAACGTCAGCCAGCGTGAGCTGGCCCGCATCCGCGACCGCTACGAGCCGAGCCTCACGCTCTCGATGCGCCACGTCGAGGACCTGGTGCGGGGCCGCCTGGTGCGCCTGCGCCCCGGGGCGGAGCGCTGGGTGGAGCAGGCGTGGACGGAGGTCACAGGCGCCTTCCCCGCCAGCGGCGTCGACCGCGACCGCTTCGCCCGCAGCTACCCCCTCCACCCCGATACCCTGGGCGTGCTCGAGGGCCTGCGGTTCCTCCTGTCCCAGCAGCGGGGCGTGGTGGACTTCATCTGCCGGCGGCTACGGGACAGCCTCGAGCGCGGCTACGCCGAGCTGGTCACCCCCGACGAGGTCTTCGACCACTTCCGGGGCCGGCTGCACGAGCGCAGCGAGAGCTCGCGCCTGGCCGACACCGTGGTTCCCTACTACGAGCGGGCGGTCGAGGAGCTGGTCGACGCCGCCGACCACGAGCTGGCCCTGCGAGCGGTGAAGCTGCTCTGCCTGCTGGCGGCGTCGCCGCTGGAGCGGCCCCGGACGGCCGCCGAGCTGGCCTTCATGCTCCTCGCCCGGGTGAGCGACCTGGACCCGGCCGCCAACGCCTCCTACCTCGAGCAGGCCATCCTCGAGCCGCTGGTCGACCGGGGGGCCTACGTCGTGGCCAAGCCGGGACCGCCGCCCGCCTACGCCGTCGAGCCCGAGGCCGACGCCTCCCTCGTGGTGGCCACCAAGGTGGCCCAGGCCCAGGCCGAGGTGGCGCCCGGCGACCGCCGGATGGTGGCCACCCTGGTCGAGCTCGGGTCGTCGCCGGCCCTGCCCCTCCGGCTGCTCGGCGAGGTGGGGGCGTCCCGCCGGGAGGTCCTGTGGCAGAACACGCTGCGGACGGTCGTGGTCGCCACGGTGCGGATCCTGGAGCTGACGGCGGAGGAAGCGATACGGTCGGTCGACCAGGCTCGCACCGCGGGGGCGGCCGGGTGCATCCTCGTCGGCGAGCTGGAGCTTCACGAGCAGGCGGCGGCGGCGGAGCGGGCGGCGTCACTGGTGGCGCTCACCGACCGGCTGGCGATCTGGGTGCCCGACGCCCTCCGCCCCGACGAGCGCGCCGGCCTCCTCGCCGTCCACGCCCGCCGGCTCGTCCTCCGGGCGGCCCGCGCCGACGGCCGGGACGACCTCGTCGAGGTCCTCGAGCGGGCCTCGGAGGCCGATGTCGCCGTGGCCCGCGAGATCCTGCGTCGGGCCTACTTCGACGGCCAGGTGCGCTACCCGACGCCGGGCGCCGCCGTCGACCTCCCGTCGCTCGCCGGCCTGCCCTTCGAGCGCCAGCTCGCCCGGCTGGCCGACCCCCTCCTGGCCGGTCTCCACCCCGGCCACCGCGAGGTCGCCC
>JALYHF010000006.1 GCA_030776745.1 Actinomycetota bacterium
ACCTCGGAGAGGAGGTGGAGCACGGCGTGGCGGTGGACGGGGCCGGTCTGGGCATCGGGCGCCAGCCCGGTGAGACGGGCGAGCAGGGTCTTCGCTGCGTCGCCGAGGGCGTTGCCGAGGTACGGCCGGTCGACCATCACCGCCTGGACGGCCTCGACCAGGGCCCAGTACGGGACGGCTGCCATCTGCTCTCGTCCGGCGGCCCGGAGGACGAACCACCCCTCCTGCGTCGCCTGCTCGACCAACTCCTCGCAGATCCGGGTTTTCCCGATGCCGGCGGGGCCGGTGATGAAGATGGAACAGGGCCGGCCCTCAGCGGCCCGCCGCAGCGTGGCCCGGGCTCGCACCAGCTCCGTCTCCCTACCGACGAGGCCCGGGCGGACCCACCCCGAGACTGCGGTGCCGACGATCCGTCGGTACAGGGCCAGGGTCTGCGGGGTGGGCAGGAGGCCCAGCTCCCGGGTGAGGACTGTCCGCAGGCGCTGGAACTGCCGGATGGCGGCGTGCAGCCGCCCAGCCTCGAAGTGCTCCTCCATCAACTCGCGATGGGCGGCCTCGTCGGTGGGATCGGCCTCGGCCAGCTCCGCCCACAGCCGACCGACGCGCAGCAGGTCGAGATATAGCCGTTGCACTCGCTCGCGGGGGGCGACGGCCCACTCCTCGTACCGCTCCTCGGGCAGCAGATCGCCGCCGAACCGGGTCACGACCGCAACGCAGGCGGCGGGCTCCCCGGACGACAGTGCCCGTCGGGCCGCGGCCTCGAACTCCTCGAGATCGACCCGCACGTCGGCGGACGGCCAGAGGGTCACTGTGTCGCCGCGGAGCACTACGCCCTCCCTCGACCCCATCGCCTGGCGGGCGAGCGTGGCCGCCTTATGCAGGTTGGCACGGGCTGCCCCAGGGCCGAGGTCAGGCCACAGCGCGTCCATGACCTGCTCCGTGCTCAGCCGGCGATTCGGCGCCAGGGCCAGGAGCTCGACGAGCTGGACGGCACGCCTGCTCTTCCAAGCCGTCCCGTCGACGGGCGCGCCGTCGATCGTGACGACGAAGCCCCCGAGGACACGGAGCTCGACCTGCACGCCCCCAAGTTTCGCGCCCCGGCGCGGTGGTCCGCATGCTGCTGGTGAGTCTCAGCTCAGGGTGGTCCATTTGACTGACGGGTGAGTGAGGCCAGATCCTTGGGAAGGGCGCGTGGTCCGGCCCGATGCTGACCGGATCCTGTCGAGACAGGAGCCGTTGCAGACGCGCGAGGACGCGCCTCATACCGCGCGCACGAACACGCCGGCCGAACCGGTCTGACCGCGCCTCGCATGTGCCGATCAGGCTGCCTTCGCGAACCGTTCCAGCTGCGGTGTTCGACAGGTTTGTTGGCAGCCGGACGCCCTGTCCGGACTGGGTCGAGGGGGACACCCCTGTCCGAACGGGCTGAGTGGGGCGCGAAGTAACCGGCGCAGTGTTCTGGAGCCGGCGCCCCATAATGCGCGCTCCATAAGATAAGACGGCCCGAGCAGCTCAGCGGCGACACACCGGCATATCTACGCGACACACCGGCATATCTACGCGTAGCGAGAGCTCCGTGGACGGCGGCATGGCGTCCCTCTGCTCGTCCTGCCGCTCCCATCGTGCGCCAGGGGCGGTCAAGGGCAGCCGGAGGCCGGCGGAGCGGACCCTTTGAGGGCCCCGGGCATCGCCAGCGGATCATGTAGGAGAAGCTCCCCTGGGGAGCTTCTGGTTGCCGGCTCCGCCGCGCCGGTTACCAGCCCAGCTCGATTCCCTGCTCCATCCCCCGGTCAAGGCTGCGGCCCATCGTCGGGAGGGGCGGCCGGGCGAGGACTTCGGCCAGGTGCACCGACCGGTCCCACTCCTGGCCCTGGCAGGTGTCGAGGGGTCGCTCCCGCAACCGTTCGGGCTCCACGCCCCACTCCTCCCGGTAGGACTCGATCCAGCTGGCCCGCTTGATCCAGGTGCGGGTGGCTTCGAGATCCCCGGTGGGAACGGCGCCGATCAGGTCGACGACATGGTTGGGCTGGCAGATGGCGGCGCTGACGCCGAGCTCGTGGCGGCGGTTGGCCACCGCCTCGGCCAGGTCGTCCCGGTAGGCGAAGGTGTCGGTGTGGGCGTCGAGCCACGCCTGACG
>JALYHF010000007.1 GCA_030776745.1 Actinomycetota bacterium
TGCGCCGTTCTGTCCGGCTGTCGGCAGCGACCCGCCCTCGATATCGAGCGGCTGATATGCGCGCCGCCGAAGGGCACATCGAGGGCGGTGCTTTTCGCAGCCTCAAACAGGATCAAGGCCCTCTTGACAACAGCGAGCTGAGCGTTTCCCTCACGAGTTGTGCCCGCCTCGGCGTGGGCGGCGCTCCCGGGAGGAGCGCGCCATGCCAGCGCGGCCATGAGTGGTCTCAAGCGACCGCGGGCGAGTTCGGCGCGCCTCGCTGTCGGAACTCCGCTGTCGGAACTCCGGCGGATCGGTGTCATCACCGGCCACAAGTACTCCCTTCTCAAAAGGCGCGCGCCATCTCATCTTCGGTGTCCACGAAGTGGGGGGACTCCAGCATCCGACGAGTCCTGCAGCTTGCGGCGCTTGCTACTCGATTGACAACTCTCGGCCACTTCTCGTTTGACGGGAGGCCAAAGGGTGCTGGTCTCCAGTCCCTCCGCTCGACTGCGCGAGCTACTGGCCGACGAGAGATACCCACCCGGTGACCGTGGTGCCGCGGCCCACGGCCGAACTGACGGCGAGGTCACCGCCCAGCGCAGCGACGCGGTCACCTATGCCGGCCAGTCCCGAACCTCTGGGGGTCGACCGAGGGTCGAACCCGACTCCGTCGTCCGAAACCGAGAACATGAGACGATCGGCGTCGCGCCAGAGCCGGACATGCGCCTGCGAGGCGCGGGCGTACTTGGCGACGTTCTGGAGCGCCTCCAGGCAGGAGAAGTACACGGCGGCCTCCACGCCCTGCCCATATCGGCCAACGTCGTCTCCGTCGACTTCCACCGGGAGCGGAGCCTTCGCCGCCTGTGCTGACAGGGCGGCGACCAGCCCCTTTTGGGCGAGCGCCGGTGGGTAGATCCCTCGGGCCAGGTCGCGGAGGTTGTCCAGCGCCTCGCTGGTGTCCTTTTTGAGGTCGGCGAGGGTCGCAGCCAGCGTAGGTGACTCCCGCTCCGCCGCCGCCTCCGCCAGTCGGAGTTTGATCATGAGCGCCACCAGCTGCTGTTGCGCTCCATCGTGGAGGTTCCGCTCGAGCCTGCGGCGCTCGTCGTCCTGAGCGGCCACGATGCGCTGCCTGCCAATCGCAACTCACGGGCTTGAGCCGAGATCTCCTCGAGGCGGTCGGACAACTCGGTCGTCAGGCGGACGTTTCGAAGCACCAGACCAGTCTGGGTGGCGAGGTCGGAGATCAGCTTCTCCTCGGCGGGGCTGAGCGGCTCGGACGGCGGCTTGGTCATCGCCAGAGCGCCCAGGAGCTCGCCCTCGTGGTGGACGCCGAACGTGCGCCCCGAATCCAGCGCCGGGAGGTCGTCGCCTTCGAGGTCGACGGCAGCGCGCTCCCCGGCGGCGTGATCGGGCCAGGAAGCGGCGACACGGATCTGCGAGCCGACCCGTAGCCACACCTCGACCTTGCTTGCGCCGGTTCCGGCCGCGAGGGCCTTTGCCATCTCCGACAAGACCTCTGCGGTCGCGGGGACGGCGGCCATTCGCTGTGAGAACTCCGATAGAACCTCGTAGGGCGTCGCCCTCTCTCCGTAGACGAGCCGGTTGGCCAGCCGCTGCGCGTGCAGCCGGACGGGTTGGAAGGCAACGGCCACCACCGCCGTGGCGGCCAGCGAGAGTCCGGCGCTGGACCCGCCCGTCTGGCCGACGGCCGCACCGACGCCCACCACGACGACCAGATACACGACGGTGATGAACAGTGCCAGCGCACCGAAGACCACGGTCTTGTTGATCACGACGTCGATGTCGTACAGGCGGTACTTGAGGACGGCCAGGCCGGCACCGATGGGAATGCCGGCGAAGGCCAGCAGCAGCGCGCCCTGGGCCTCGTCGTTCCACGCTGTGGGGACGGTAGACACCGCCACGAGGGTGAGCGCGACCAGGCCGGCGGCGAAGACGAACCACTTGAGCTGCTGACGCTCGTCCCCCGAGGACCGGCGCAGGCGGAGGACTAGCCCAACCGCCGAGGCCAGGGCCGCCACGATCGCCACGTTCGCGGCGAGGACCACGACGATGCCAGCCAAACCGTTCAGCTCTGTCGGGCCCTTGAAGCCGCCGAGGTCCTCCTGACCGGGAGGTGCGGTAACCACCGCAGCGCCGGCCATGAACGCGACGAGGCTGAGGGCGGCGGGCCACGCCACTACACGCCAGCGGGGAGACGCTAGGTGGCCGTTCGGGAAGAGGAGCAGGACGAAGATGCCGATCGGGCCGGCGCTGAACAGCCACGAGCCCAGCCAGGCCATGGTTGTCGCAGCAGGGAGTGACCCTGGGTCCGAGACGAGGCCACGAATGGCGTAGTCCTGGGCCAGTATCGAAGCACCCAGACCGACGCCGATGGCACAGAAGAGCCAGCCGATGGCGTTGCCGGGTACCCGCGAGGCAATCAACGCGCCGACGGTGGAGGTGACGACCGCGAGCATGGCGACCTCTCCGGGGAAACCTATCGAGTCGGCGCCGACAGCTGAGCGGTTGGCTATGACGAGGGCGAGATCTGCGAGGCAGAACGCCACGGTGACTGCCCAGACGGCCCAGGCAGTCGCCCCAACGCCCGCCCACGGACGGCCGGGCGCTCGCAACCTTTCGTCACACCCTCCGCCATGACACATTGTGCCCGCGCGTCATGTCGACTGGGGACCACGATCTATCGCAGGAGCTGTTGAGGAGATGAGACAGAATGGTCGCGTGCACCTCGCCCAGCTGAACGTCGGCCGTCTGCGCGCTCCGATCACGACCCAGTCATCGACGACTTCCGGATGAACCTGGAGTCGATCAACGCGCTGGCTGAGGCAAGTCCGGGCTTCGTCTGGCGGCTGCAGGATGAGAGCGGCAACGCCACCAGCATCCAGCCCTTCGATGACGAGCTTGAGATCATCAACCTCACCGTTTGGGAGTCGATCGAGGCGCTGGCCGACTTCACGTACCGCTCTGGCCACGTCGAGTTCCTACGCCGCCGGCGGGAGTTTTTCGAGGTGCCGGCCCAGCCAATCCTGTGCCTCTGGTGGATCCCCGAAGGCACGATCCCCACAGTGGAGGAGGCGATCGCCCGCCTCGAGCACCTCCGCGCCCACGGCCCGACACCCACGGCCTTCACGTTCCGCCATCGCTTCGAGCGCGACGCCGGCCGCCGGCGCCTCCGCAGCGCGCTCGATACCTGCCCTGCGTAGGTCCTCACGTTCGCTCTCGCTCGGGCAACTCGCGCGGCCCATCAACGCCTTGCAAGCTACCGGACGGGTGTCGAACTACCTGGGGAGAGGGGGCGTGGACGACGACCGCCTCAGCCGATGCCGCCATGTGTTCCTCGACGACTCGCCGAACCGCAACTAGTGCCGCGTCAGGCAACGTTTGCGCGCTTCACAAGTTCACATAGGGCTTGGTCTCGGGCATTGCGGTTCCGCCAGGCGATGTAGCAGCGGATGATCCGGCCCTGTTCGTCGTGTGAGGAGAAGTCGGTGCCGTCGATGGCGAAGTAGCGCAGGGCGGTGAACTGAGCCTCGATGCGGTTGAGCCAGCTGGCGTAGAACGGCACGAAGGCCAGCTCGACGTTGTGCTCCTCGGCCCAGGTGCCGATGTCGTGGCTGACGTGGGGGCTGAACTTGTCGAGCACCACGGCGATGCGCGCCTGTTCGGGGTGAAGCGAGCGCACGTAGCGCAGGAAGGCCTTGAACGCCGGGCGGTTCTTCTTGGCCTTGATGTGGCCATAGAGACGATCGGTGGACAAGTCGTAGGCGGCCAGCAGGTGGCGCACCCCGTGGGGCCTGGTGTAGGTGGCCCGCCGCCGGCGGCGAGGTCGCCTCCCGCCTCCGCCGGCTGGTGCCCAGCCCCGCCCGGGATGGGGTTGGAGGTTGAGAGGCCCGAACTCGTCCACGCAGATCACCACCGTGGGGTCACCCTCGCCCGGCTCTGCCTTGCCGTCGGCGATGTCGTAGAGCTCCAAGATGCGGTTCTTCTTGGCCTCGAAGGCGGGATCATTGCTCTGCTTCCAGGTCTTCAGGCGTTGAAAGGACACGCCCTCCTCGCGGAGCAAGGACCTGAGGCTCTCATGGCTGATGTCTTCGACCACCCCCTCGGCGACTAAGAAGTCGGCCAACTTGGACAACGACCAGGTGGAGAAGGGCAAGTCGTGGTCTTGAGGCCGGGACAGGCGATGCGCTTGATCCTCCGGCGCTCGGGGAGGCTGAACTTGGGCGGGCGACCACCGGCGTAGCGGGGGTAGAGGGAGTCGAAGCCGTCCTCGTTGAAGTTGTGGATGACCTCTCGGACCCGGTCCTCGGAGCTGAAGGCCACCTGGGCGATCTGGGCCACGTCCATGCCCTGGGCCGACAAGAGCACCATCTGGGCCCGTCGCCAGGTGACCACCGAACCCTTGCCTCGCCGCAAGATGCGAAGCAGGCGGTTGTCCTCCTCGTTGGTGATCTCTCGCACCCGGACTCGTTCGGCCATGGCACCTCCTGGTGGGCGGGAAGTACCAGAAGTGTGTGCGACCTCAGGGCCAAGGCGGTGGACGCGACCGCCGAACCTTGGCGGTCACGGCACTAGCACGCGAAATCCCTGCCCAAATAACGCCTGGTGCGGGGCACGCGCCACGCGCCGTTAGGCGCGCGGTAGTCGCGAGACCGCTCGGAGATTATGGGCGCGCGTTCTGGTGCAGTTGGAGCCCGGGAGGAGCACCCAGAGCCGTCGTGCTCGATCGGACACAGGGCCGCGAACGTCGCTCGGATCGGTCCCCGGACGGTCGGCGCGCTGATCCGATGAGTTCTGGCGCCAGGCGAAGTCCAAGCCAGCGACAACCGACGAGCTGCTTCACAAGGGAGCATGACGAAGGCACCTACGAGAACCGACCGCCCGATTGCCGAAGGAGCACCAGCCATGTCACTCGCCCGAGTTCACAACTTCTCCATATCACTCGACGGTTTCGGCACCGGTGAGGGTCAGAGCCGCGACGCGCCGTTCGGTCACGCCGGCGAACGGCTGCACGAGTGGACGTTCGCCACCCGGTGGTGGCGCGAGAAGGTCGGCGAGCCCGGCGGCACCGCCGGCATCGACGACGCCTTCTCGCGGCTGTTCGCTGCTGGGATCGGCGCCGAGATCATGGGTGCCGGGAAGTTCGGGCCGCCCGGATGGCACGAGAACAAGGAGTGGAAGGGCTGGTGGGGTCCCAACCCGCCGTTCCACACACCGACCTTCATCCTCACCCATCACCCGCGCCCGTCGATCGAGATGGAGGGCGGCACGACGTTCCACTTCATCGACGCTTCGCCTGCCGTTGCGCTCGAGACGGCCCGCGAGGCTGCGGGCGGCCAAGACGTACGTCTCGGCGGAGGTCCCACCATGATCCGCGACTTCTTTGCTGCCGGGCTCGTCGACTACATGCATATCGTGGTGGTCCCGATCCTGCTCGGCCGAGGCGAACGCCTCTGGGACGGACTGGAGGGCCTCGAGAGCGACTACGAGGTCGAGGCCATCTCGTCGCCAAGCGGAGTCACGCATGTGACGTTCACCCCTGCGGGTGTCTGAACCCGCCTCGGTCGAGAACCCGGGCGCGGGTAGGGCTCTAGCGGACGATGACTCTGGTGGCACGCACGCGATAACGGCGATCTCGCTCAGTTGACGGGACCCCGGCCATCCGCAGCGCACGAAGGCGGCACCGAGTGCCGGCTCGCGCGTCGTCGAGGCCAGCGCGATCACATTTTCGGTGCTCAGGCAGCCCGCAGGGCGTCTCGATGGCCGGCGGCCGGGACCGAAGAAGATCGGCACCATCGGGCCGGCTGCGCCGGACTCCGATTGCCGGACACGGCAGCACGCGATCGGGCAGTCGGTTCGCTTGTCAGCTCGGACGGTAGCGACGCCGGCCGACTGAAACAGTTCCCGGTACTCCGACCGCTCGTGACGACGGGCGCGCACCTGCGGGCCGGGCGCCCGCTGCTCGCCGTCGCCGGCTCGGGCGGCGTGGCCCACCAGCTCCCGGAGCGCATGGAACAGCCGGAGCTGGCGCGCCGAGCACCAGGCTAGGTACTGGCGCAGGTCGAGGGCGTAGGCCTCCCGGGTACGCCCGGCGTAGCCAGCCAGGAAGCCGGCCAGGGCGACCACCTCCGGCTCGGCGGTGCGGGGGTCGTAGAGAACAAGGGACGTTGTGTCCGCCATGGCGGCTCTCCTCTCCTCGAGAGCCGGGCTCGAGCCGGGGCGGTTCGCGCCCAGCTCGGTTCGTCACGTTCGACGGTACGACGACGCGTCCCAAGCCGCTCCGATCGGCGCCGATGGAAGGCACGCGGATGCCACGAGGATCACCCGTGTATTAGGCGATATCCGCGTCATGAGGGTCGTCGTGTGCCGGGCGACTCGGTGGAGTAGGGGAGTGATCACGACGCGTCGGTGACGGCCATGGCGGCGCTGTCGGCGTCGCTGCGGACGGCGATGTAGCGGCGGATGGTGAAGTTCCGATCCGCGTGGCCGAGCTTGTCAGCTACGACCGCGGGGTCGAGGCCAAGGTCGAACAGCATCCAGCAGGCGGCGACGTGGCGCAGGTCGTGCGGCGACCACTTCGCTGCACCGGTCCACCGCCAGCCCTTGTTGGCCTCGCCGCAGCAGGCGTGCAGCGGCGCGGTCATGGGCCAGCCAGCCGCGTCGGCGGCCGCACCTAGATGGGCTGGAAGTTCGAACGGCTGACGATCTGCCCGGACGAGGATAGGAACAGCAGGCCTTCGGCCCCGTTCCGCTCGATGGTCTCCTCGACGAGATCGCCCAGCTCGTCGGCCAGGCTCTTCGGGAAGATAGTGGTGCGGGTCTTGCCGTTCTTCGGCGCCTTCAACACCGCCGACGCGCGGGCCTGCTCGAGGGCGCGGTGACGTGCACGACGCGAGGCTCGAAGCTGACGTGTCGGCTTGGAGGGCGACCACCTCATCGCAGCGCAGCCCGGCCCGGTGGGTGAGGGCGCATGGCTGTCGCCCACCGCCGATGCGCGAGCTGCTCGAGCGCCTCGAACAGGGCGACGCACTGGTCTTCGGTGGGCAAGGCCAAGGGGGGCACGTACACCGACGCGGCCCCTTGGATCGAGGCCGCCTTGGCGTAGCGGACCATCCACATTGCTCGCGAAGCCTTGACCATCTCGCCGACCACGTCGTTGCCGCCCTCGTCGTCGAGGTGCTTGCGCCACCGTCGACGTCCTGCGCGACTGGAGAGATCGCGAACTCGATGACGAGCGAGCCGGTGAAGCGAACGAGGTCCTCGTAGAGGAGGCCGAAGCTGCGGCGCCGTCCGAGCCGTGCTTGACCGACGAGCGTCGTGCTCGACGGCCGTCGTGATTGGTGAAAGCATGCGTCACCCCGGGCGGCGACCCGGATGGCGACGGCTTGGAGGCGGATGTGGCTGACACCAGGACTGTCCTCGAACGAGGCATCGAGCTGTGGAACGCTCACGATCGGGAGGGATGGGTAGGCCTGTTCGACGAGAACGCCGAGTTGCAGGCGCCGGGAGGAATGCAGGCGTCCGGCCGGTCCGGTGCCGAGTTGTTCTACGACACCTGGAACGAGGCGTTCCCCGGCAACAGCATCGAGGCCGCAGTGGTGTTCGGGGCAGGTGAGCACGGGGCCGATGAAGCGCGGTTTTCTGGGACGCACGGCGGAACTCTTCGCACTCCCAACGGAGACATCCCGGCCACTGGCAAGAGCGTCGTGTCCAACTTCGCCGTGGTGGCGCGGGTGCAAAACGACCAGATCACCTCCTTCCACATCTACTTCGACGTGGCGGACCTACTGGGGCAACTTGGCCTGATGCAATGACCTGGCGCGCAGTCTCCGGCACTCGGGCTCGCGGTGCACCCGGGGACGGCGGCCGAGGGCACCGGTGGGCGGGGTCTACGGGCGCCTTAGCGCTTAGCGGCCCGCGCTCCGCGTACTGGAATCACGGGAAGGCCTCATCACGTACTTCTGGTGCCCGGTAGGCACCCGAACGCTACGTGGTCGCAACCTCGGTCGATGCCGACTTGGCCATGGCGACATCGCGTCCCGAACAGCGCACAACGGCGAGGGCGTCGAGCATGCGTAGAACAACCGCCGGGACCGGCAACCCACACCGGGCTCTCGAAGGGACAATACTCGTAGGGATGCCACCGGTGCTGTGCCCTGTGCTGGTCGGCCGCAGAGCTGAGGTCAACGACCTCGACGCAGCCCTGGGCGCCGTTGCCGAAGAGCACCGCGGAACCGCCCTGTTTCTGATCGGCGAGGCCGGCGTCGGCAAATCCCGCCTTGCCCGAGAGGCACTGGCAATGGCTCGCCGTCGCCGGTTCAGCATCCTTTGGGGCCGCGCCACA
Organism: Actinomycetota bacterium; assembly: GCA_030776745.1. GTDB lineage: Bacteria > Actinomycetota > Acidimicrobiia > Acidimicrobiales > JALYHF01. The sequence continues at coordinate 8,345 of JALYHF010000007.1, forward strand.
CCGTCGGCCCGCCAAGTCGCCTTCCGGCCTTTCGCCGAGGCGCTTCTCTCCCAGTTCCGGGACGCGGGCCCCCCTGACTGCCCGGAGCTCGAGCCCTTCCGGCCAATCCTGGCGCGACTCGTGCCGGAGTGGCGGACGAACGCCAGCGAGCGCGCCGACGACTCGGTCGTGCTTCTCGCCGAGGCCGTGTTGCGCGTCCTTCGGGCCCTTGGGCGCGGCCACGGCTGCCTGCTCGTCCTGGAGGACCTTCACTGGGCGGACCCCGACACCTTGTCGATCGTGGAGTATCTCGCCGACAACCTGGCGTCGGAGCCCGCCGCCTGTTTGTGCACGCTCCGGCCCGAAGAATCGGGCCCCGGGCTGGCTGTCGCCAGCGCCCTCATGGCCCGGCGGGCTGCCTCCGCCATTGAGCTGTCGCCCCTGTCTGGATCCGACGTGTCCGCCATGGCTCGCGCCTGTCTCGATCTGCCGAGCCTCCCCGAAGAGTTCGACGCGATCGTGCAGGAGTGCTCCGACGGTTTGCCATTCCTCGTCGAGGAGCTGCTAGCCGGTGCGGCTGGTGCCGGAGTCGTCGTGCGCAACGACCAAGGGTGGACAGTGGCGCGCGGTTTCGCGCCTGCGGTTCCGCGGACCTTCGAGGCCACCGTGGTCGAGCGCCTGGGCGCCCTTGGTCCTTCGGCCACCGCTGGTCTTGGCGCCGCTGCCGTCCTGGGACGACGCTTCGATTGGACGCTGCTGCCAGCCATGACGGGCCTGAGCGAGCAGGAGGTCTTCGCTGCTCTTCGGCGGGCGACGACGGCCCAGCTGCTCGTCTGCGAACCGCAGAGGGCTGGCTCCTTCCGGTTCCGCCATGCACTCACCCGAGACGCTGTGCTCGGGCAGTTGCTCCCCGGCGAGCGGGCCCTGCTCGCCCGCCGAGCCCTCGCCGCCATTGAAGACGGCCACCCAGAGCTGGACGGTGAGTGGTGCGACACCGCCGCCCAACTGGCTGATCAGGCGGGCGATCGGGACCGTGCCGCCACCCTGCTTGTTCAGGCGGGCCGCCGTTCGCTTGCTCGGGGCGCGCTGGCCACCGCCGAGACGACGCTGGAGCGAGCCAGGGACATGGCTGGTGACAACGCCGAGCTCGTCGTCGACGTCGAGGACGCGCTGTGCGAAACGTTGTCGCTGGCGGGCCACGTTGACCGCGCCCTCGAAGTGGGAAACGAGCTGATCACCCGACTTGAGTCCTCACGGCCCCCGGGGGAGAAGCTCGCCCACGTGCACCTGCGCCTGGCGAGGGCGGCGACTGCCGCATGCCGCTGGGATGTCGCCGATGAGCACCTGGTACGAGTACCCGCACTGGCCGGTCCTCAGGAGTCCCTGACAGGTTGCGCCAAAGCGATCGCGGGTCATGTCGCCCTCGGGAGGGGCGACCCCGAGAGGGCCACCGATGCAGCGCTCTCGGCGCTCTCGGTGGCCGAGCGCGCTGGGCTCCACGAAGTCGCATGCGAGGCGCTGGAGGTGTTGGGGCGCTCGGCGCGCCTGAGCGACGTCTGCGGAGCTGAGAAAGCATTCGACCGAGCTCGCCAGATCGCCGAGGAGCAGGGGCTGGCGCTGTGGCGCGTCCGGGCCTTGTTCGAACTGGGAACGCTCGACCTGCTCGCCGGTCGAGGACTCGACCGGCTCTTGGCTGCTCGCGAGCTGGCGCTGGCGACCGGAGCTCTGGCCCTCGTCGCGCAGATAGACCTCCACATCGGCATTTGGCACATGGACCGCTTCGACCCCGAGCAGACGATCGAAGCGGCCCGACGATGCGCCGAGGCTGCTCGCAGGTTCGGCATGGAACGGTTGCTGGCGGCCGCCCTGGTCTTGGAGGCGAATGGACTAGCCCGGCTGGGGCGTCGCGAGGAGATGGAGGCCCAGGTTCAGAAGGCCTTCGCGCTCAGCGGAGACGACCCTGAGCTGTGCGGCATCGCGTGGGCCCAGTGTCGGGCCGTGCTCTCGCTGTTGCAGGAGAACCGTCGTCGGGCCCTGCAGGAGCTTGAAACGTCTATGGAGTACCTCCGCCGCCTCCCGACTACCTCCCCGGTCCCGACCAGGGCGCTCTGGGCGCTCCTGCGGGCCGTCGAGGACGTTGACGGGGCGTCGGCGTGCGCGGAGGTGCGAGCGTCGGGCGTGACCGTCAACTGGATGGTTCGCGGCTACCTCCACATGGCTGAGGCCGTGCTCCTCGGGCGCGCCGGTCGACGGGCTGAAGCGGAGGAGACCTTCACCATCGGAGACGAGGAGCTGGGACGGGTGTGCTGGTACCGCCACCATGCCCGACGGCTCGTCGCCGATGCGGCCATTGCGGATGGCTGGGGAGAGCCGGCGGCCTGGATGCAACAGGCCCTGCCCGTCTTCGAGGATTACGGCCACGACCACATCGCCGCCGCCTGCCGCTCGCTGCTCCGCAGGGCGGGGGCCCCCGTCCCACGCCGCCCCAGGCAGTGGGCCATCCCGGCCAGCCTGCGCTCGCTGGGGGTGACCCGGCGGGAGGCCGAGGTGCTCGCTCTACTCGGCGAGGGGCTGGCGAACCGGGAGATCGCCGAGCGGCTCTACCTGTCATCCCGCACGGTCGAACGCCACATCGCCAACCTCACGGTCAAGACGGGCGTGCGGGGGCGGTCGGAGCTCATCGCCTTCGCCGCCCGCACGAGCCGGGCGACAACTTCGCGGCCCTAGAGGCACGCCTGCCCCGATAGTTGGGGGCCCGCCCTCCCAAGATGTCGGCTGTCCCCGATGTTTTCGGCGACGCTTCCGGCGCACGATGGCATTCGTTCGACGAGCCACAAGCCAAGGAGGCAGAGTGCCAGCGCTGCAGAACATCCACCACGTGGCCCTGACCGTGACCGACATCGAGGCCAGCGTCGGCTGGTACATCGACGTGTTCGGCGTGACCAGGACCTACGACGAGCCCCACCACCCGGACGGGCCGGGCTACGGGGTGATCCTGTCCCACCCCCAGGGCTTCAACATCGGACTCGACTACCACCCCGACAACGCCGGTGAGCGGTTCTCCGAGAAGCGGGCCGGCCTCGACCACGTGGGCTTCCTCGTGACCAACCGGGCCGAGCTAGAGGCCTGGGAGGCTCATCTTCGCGAGCTCGGCGTGGAGTACTCGCCCATAACAGACAAGGAGTGGGGCGCGGTCCTGGTGTTCCGGGACCCCGACAACATCCAACTCGAGCTCTTGGCCTTCGCGTAGCGCCAGCTACTGCGCCGACAACCACGCCCGAAGAGGAGAGTGCAATGACCGCGACCCGAACGGAAAACACCACCGACACCCGCTTGGAGGCCATCTTCACCGACGTACTCGGCTCCCTCCTCGATGTGATCTGCAGGCATCGGGTCACCTGGAAGGAGTACCGGGCCGCCACCGAGTGGCTGACCGAGGCGGGCAACCAAGGCTACGAGATCCCGCTGCTGCTCGACGTCTTCCTCTCACCGACCGTCGACGACGTCAATTCCGCCGCTCGCGGGGGGACCGAGAGCAACGTCGAGGGACCGTTCTACGTCCCCGACGCGCCAATGCTGGAGCGTCCTTTCGTGCTGCCTCGCCGTGACGACGAGCCGGGCGAGCGACTGCTGTTCTCGGGCAGCGTTCGCTCGACGGACGGATCGCCCCTGGCCGGTGCCGTCTTGGACATCTGGCAGGCCACCGCCGGCGGCGAGTACTCGAACTTTCACCCGGGCGTGCCCGAGGGCAACCTCCGCGGCCGCATCAGCACCGACGCCGGGGGGCGGTTCGAATTCGAGACCGTCGTTCCGGCGCCCTACGAGATCCCCAAGACCGGTGCCACGGGCACGCTCTTGGCCGCATTAGGACGGCACTGCTTCCGGCCGGGGCACATTCACTTCAAGCTCAGCCATCCCTCCGCTCGGCCGCTCACGACCCAGGTCTACTTCGAAGGCGATCCTTGGATCGACTCCGACGTCGTCGGTGCGGTGAAGGACTCCCTCGTCACCCGGCTGGTACGCGACGGGCGGGCGAGCGCCAGCTGCTCCTACGGGTTCGTTCTCGACCAGCGCGGCGAGGTCTGAGAGCAGACCAATCGGGCAAACGTGCCCTGGGCCGACACTCCTTCAACGTCGCTGAAACGAACCGGAAACGCCCGACCAGGACAATTGCTCTCGTCCAGCGCAGCCAGCTGCAGCTTCGACGGAAGGAAGCACCTACTGCTGCGTGGTGGCAGACCCAGATATTGCCGGCGACCGGCACTGTCGCCACGGCGCGGCAGCCAGTTCACGAGAAAGGCATTGACATGGAGACGCTGCTAACGGGAGCTCTGATCGGGCTGTCGGTCGCCATCCCACCAGGACCGAACGCGGCAATGTGCATCAGTCGTACGCTCGCTGCTGGTCGCGGCGTTGGCCTGCGGTGCGGGTTGGGCGCCGCCAGCGCGCACGTCGTCTACGCCGCCCTGGCCGTGGTCGGTGTCGGGCGGGCTTCCAGCTGGTTCGCCTCACAAGAACCATGAGAAACGCCCTGAACACCATGTCGCTCCTGCTCAAGAAGCGCGGCGTGGCAACCACCAAGACCAGGTCGAGGCCTACCCCCGTGGGGCGGACCGCGCCACAGCACGGCCGGCAAGTGCGGTCTCGAGGAGCTGGATCGCAGTCCGCGGCCTGGGCCGGAACGCCGTACCAGGGAGCGGGTAAGCCTGGCCTTGACCGCCCGGAGACTCCCACCGCCGAAGCGGTGTCGTCCGCATATTGTCGACACTGCCTGGCCTACTGTCCGCTATCCGCCATTCGCACGCTCTCTGCGCACTCGACGTCCGAAGGCCTCGTCACGTACTTCCGATGCCCGCTAGGCCACGCGGACTTCTACGTCGGGGTGATTGCTGTCACCGGTCGACGGACCGACGGTTCTGGGGGCGCATAGCGAGCCAACCGCCTCTCAACTCGCCCCCCAGATCGCTACCGTGAGGAGGTGGCGGAAGACGTGGCTCGGCCCACCGTCGAGCTCGGGATGGCGAAGCTTCTTCACCAACTCGTGACCGGCTACAGGGCGAGTCAAGTCGTCAGCGCCGTCGCTCGCTTCCGCATCGCGGACCGACTGGCGGACGGACCTCTGACCCTCGACGATCTTGCCGTCCGTCTCGATATCGCGCACGACCACCTGTACCGCCTGCTGGCCGCGGCGGTGAGCGTCGGTCTAATGGAAGAGGTTGCGCCTCGCGCCTTTGCGCTCGCTCCCCTGGGCGAACCGCTGCGCAGCGACGTGCCGGGCTCTCTTCGCAGCTACGCCATGGCGCTCACCGCGCCAGCTCAGTGGCTTCCATGGGCGCGGTTGCCCCACGCTGTCGTCAGCCGGCAGCCCCAGACCGAGCCGACCCTCGGCGCCGACATCGTCGAGTACCACCGCCAGCACCCCGACGAGGGCCGCCTCTTCGCCGATGCGATGTCTGAGTTCAACCAGCTCTTGAGCTCTGACGTCGTTCGCCTCTACGACTTCTCCCGATTCCGACGAGTGGTCGACATGGGCGGGTGGCAAGGAGTTCTCCTGGCGGCAGTCCTCGATGCGAACGCCGCCGCCCGAGGCGTTGTGTTCGCTGGTCAAGAGTCGGCTGAGGAGGCCCGTGAGCGCTTGGAGGGCCGCGGGCTCGCGGAGCACACGCAGGTGATAGCGAGTGACAGTTCCGTAGCGCTCCCGCCCGACGGCGACCTCTACCTCCTGGAACAACTGCTTGACGAGCGCCCAGACGATGAGGCGGCCGCCCTCCTCGGGCGCTGTCGCCAAGCGATGGCCGGCAATGGGCGCGTCGTCGCCGTGGAGGCGGCGCTGTTCCACGACAACGAGCCCGCCCGCTCACAGCTGTCCGACCTGAACGCGCTCGTGATGAGGGGATGTCGCCAGCGCCCCATCGACGAATACCGCGCGCTCTTCGTCTCCTCGGGCCTCGGTCTTGAGCGGACGATCAGGCTCGAGTTCGAGCCTGATTACGCCGTGCTCGTTGGAGCCCCTGCCTGAGCGGTCGAGCTACTTGTAGGCAACTCCGGCGCTGGTGGGGCCGGCCAGGGGAATGATATCGACCGAGCGGAAACCGACGTCGGTGCACCAGCGGAGGAAGTCGGCGCCCGTGAAGTCGAAGGCGTCGCCGAACTCGACGAGCATGTTGAGCGACATCATGAGGCCGAAGACGTTTTCCCGGCGCTCGTCGTCGATCAGGTTCTCCACCACGATGAACGCGCCCCCGGGCGGAAGTGCCTCGTACGCGGCCCGAATCAGGTGAAGCTTTCGCTCAAGGTTCCAGTCATGGAGGATCAGCCCCATGGTGACGACGTCGGCTCGGGGCAGGGGTTGTGACAAGAAGTCGCCCGACGCTGTACTGACGCGGTCGCCCACCCCCGCCTGTTCGATCGTGCGTTTGGCTATGGGCTCGACGACGGGGAGGTCGAAGGTCACACAGTGCAGGTGCGGATGCCGTTCGGCCAGGATGATCGACAGCTGCCCGGTCGCCCCTCCGATGTCGCAGACGCTGTTGTAGGGGGAAAAGTCGAACTGCTCGGCCAGGGCGTGGAAGTTGCCCGCCGAGATGCCGCTCATGGCCCGCATGAACTGCTCGAGTCGGCCCGGGTCTCGGTAGAGCTCGTCGAACATGGACCGGCCCGTGTGCTTGATCTCGTTCTGGGGCTGGCCCGTCTGAAGGGCCTCGGTCAGCCCGTCCCAGAAGCAGTACAGGCGGGTGTTGGCCATCTCCAGGATGCCCCCGATGTACTGCGCGCTGTTCGCGTCGAGGAAGGCTGCGGTGTCGGGGGTGTTCCGGTACCGGGCACCCTCCCCCAGCCCTTCACGCTCGAGGAGGCCCAGGGCTACGAGGCCGTCGAGGAAGTCCTCGACGGCCCGCGACCGGAGCCCGAGGCAGGCGGCGAGCTCACCGCTCGTGAGGCTCTCATCTCCCAGCGCCGTGAACAGCCCCAGCTCGACGGCCGAGAGAAGCGTCTTCGACGGCCAGAACCCCATGCCGACCTGCATGATGTGGCCGGGATCGAGGGGCGGCGCGGTGGCGGGCACGTCGTCCGGTCGCTGGGCGGGACACACCTCGGTCATCGCCCCACCTCGGCGGCCTGACCTTCGGAGTCGGGGGCGCCGTCGTAGCGCTGCAGGCGGCCTTCCCAGAACTGGAGGTTCGCCTTGCGCAACATCGTGACAGGGTCACCACCCCATACGCCCTGCCCTTTGTAACGGATCGACACCGATTCGCCGATCGGCTCGGCGTGGGTGACGGTGAACGTCCACCCCGAGAGCGGGTTCTCCGAGAGGAAGGCCTTGTAGGCGGCCAGATCGGTGAACGGGGCCGGGAACAGGTCCGGCTCCACGAGGCTGAACTCCTTCGAGCAGATGTCGTCGAGGCGGCCGGGATCGTTCACCACGGCGTCGAAGAACTGCCCGACGAGTCGCATGTTCTCATCGCTTGGCATCGTGGCCTTCCTTTCCGTTGGGAGCTGCTGGAGCTGGACGAAGACGATTGTCCGGGACCGGCGTTTCAATTATGTTTCGGCGACGTTGACGGAGCCCCGACCTCGTATCCAGCTGTGCGGGCGGCTGGTGGTGGAACTCGATGGCGCAGCGCGAGAGCATGAGCTACCCGGTGCGAAGGGGCGGATGCTCTTTGCCTACCTGGTCCTGAACCGAGCACGAACGCTCGATCGTGACGAGCTCCTCATGGCGGTTTGGGGAGACGACGCCTCTCCCGAGACCGAAGCTGCGCTGCGTGTGTGCCTCTCCAAGGTCCGCCGAGCACTCGGCCCAGAGCGGATCTCGGGGAAGGCCCAGATCGGCCTCGTGCTCCCCCCGGACTCCCTCGTCGACGTGGAGGCGGCTCTCGCCGCCATCCACGAGGCGGAGTCCCACCTCGCCTTGGAGGAGTGGGCAAAGGCCTTCATGAGCTGTCAGACCGCCGAGAGCATCGCCGCCCGACCGTTCCTGCCCGGGCTCGACATGCCCTGGATCGACCAGTGGCGGCGGCGCCTCGACGACGTCCGCGTACGGGGACTCGAGTGCCATGCGGCGGCAGCGCTCCGACTCGGTGGTCCCGCCTTGAACCTGGCCGAGCAGAGTGCCCGTGCCGTGACCCAGCTCTGCCCGTACCGGGAATCGAGCTACGCCATCCTGATGGAGGCGCTCGAGGGCAAGGGCAACGTGGCGGAAGCGCTGCGCACCTATGAAGCGATACGAAGGTTGCTCAGAGAAGAGATGGGCGTCGCTCCGGGCCCCGCACTCCAAGCCCGGTACCTGCGTTTACTCGACATAGCCGACGACCCGCCCTCGCCGAACTGAGCGTTGCTACTCCTCCTCGGCCATCGCCCAGATCTGCTCCGAGTTCATCAGACCGACAAGTTCGGGGTGGTCGGCACGAAGATGGGCTTGGACCACGTCGTAGAGATCCCTCTCTGTCGTGCCACGCACGACTGTGCCACAAGTTCACCTAAGCCGCTTGGCCATCCGTCCGCCTTCCAGCTCGGAGCTCTCGGCATTGTCGCACAGGCCCAATCGCGTAGCCCAAAGTGAATGACGGAGCACCGTGGGATGCAACGACGTCGCAACGGTGGTGACGACCGGTTCGCGCCGGTAGTCACCGTGCAGCGCGTCCCCCAGCGACGCTGTCGTCTACGACTATGAGGAGCGCTTGCGGACCGCCGGGCTACTCCGCGGCCTCGTCCCAGAACAAGGCCAGCGATGCCGTCGGGATCCTTGAGGCTGAGGATGGAGGCGACGCCGAGGCCGACGATGGCGGAGTGCACGACCCCCCTCGCCTCGAGCAGCTCCTGCCCTCGATCGAAGTCCTCTCGGGTCGCCACCGAACACGCCGCGTGGTCGAGACCGACCACCGTCGGGTCGAACGCCCGGTCAGGCGTACCCGTATGTTCGACGAGCCCGAGGTCTCCCTCCTCCCGGGGGGTCGAGCACCACCGCTCGTAGGTGGGGCGACTCTTCGCGGTGCACCTCGGGCAGGTCGAACAGCTCCCGGTACCATCAAGCGCTCTCCTCGAGGTTCCGAACGGTCAGCGCCCACATGGCGAGTCTGCACAACGCGCACCTCCTAGCTTCGTGCAGTCGCGGACGTCTGCGACCTGGTCGGGGATGAGTCCGCCTGTACGCCGCCGTGAACGGCCAGCATCCGCGCTTTCTGCTCCACCTTCGCTCAATCCGGTCGGCCCGCGCCTCGACGGCCGCCAACCGTTCCTCGGCTGTGCGCTCTGCCCCGCTCATGCGACCCCTCCGGCATCCGCTCGGCCAGAGTCAAACCGTGCGGAAGCCGGAACTGCACACCCATCGTGTCGGCCATACCGGCCGACGGGCCGGCGGACGTGCACGGCCGGTGAGTGCTCGATGAGGCCCTCCTCGGCCGCGTAGCGGTAGAACCCGGTGATGGTCGACAGGCGACGGCCGATGGTGGCGCGGGCCCGACCCCGCTCTTCGAGCTCCCGGGCGTACAGCTGATGTCGCTGCGGTGGGCGTCGAAGAGGCGCAGCTGTCGAGAGCCGCACCGGGCGAGGTACTGGCGCAAGTCGAGGCGTAGGCCGCACGGGTGCGACCGGCGTAGCCGGCCTGGAACCCATGCGAGGGCGGTCACCTCCGGATCGGCGGTGCGCGGGTCGTACAGAACAAGGGACGTCGAGTCCCCCATGGCGGCTCCTCTCACTCTTGACCCGGACTCGAGCCGACGCGATCCGCGCCCGGCTCAGGTTTCTCAGTGCTGACGGTACGCTCGGGCTGCTAGAGGCGCTCATATCTGGTTGAGCATTCCCTACGGCCGAAGGTCGTCGGGCGTGTACTTCGTTGTTTCAATGTCCACTACGCCGATGAGCGTTCCCACTACCTGGTCGTCACCGCCGGCGGAAGCGACACGTCGACGGGGAGCCCGAAGTCGGTGAAGTCCGACACCACCACGCCTTCGTCGTGACCGAGCGGGGTGTGCTGCATGCGGTGCGTCGCGCCCTCGTCGTCCCTCCAGAACTCGATGGTGACCGTCCGAGAGCTCGGCGCGCCGACCCGAGCCAGGTCAACGGTGGCGATGTAGTGGGTCGTCCGGTGGCCGCGTATCGACTGGGTGCCTAGCCGCCGCACGTCGTCGGTCACCGACTTGACGAACGGCACCGATCGACCCGGATCGAGGACGGCGTGACGGAGGGCAACGAAGGCTTCCGCGTCAGGGGACAAGGCCTTCTCCGCCCTCTCCCAACGATCCGACCCGCTGACGCGGCTCATCTCGGTCCCGCCCACCATGATCCGTTCCTCGATGAACTTGCCGTCGTAGTGGATGCTGTACCGCTCGAAGCCCTCGGCGAAGTTCACGACGCCCTCCATGACAAAGCGCGACTTCCCGTCTTGGTTTGGCCTCGACTTTGGCGGTGTAACGCGACGTGGGCGCCCGGGAAATGGCCGCGTCGCCTCCCCATCGGCAGCTAACGAGGGTCAGCAGGGCCAAAACCAGCAGTGCAACTGCTCGACCGCGCATCTCAGTCAGTCTCGTACCCCGCAACGAGGCAGCGACATCCGGCGCTGCCTTACGGGACCGCTGTGTGTGGCGTGTCACCGCGCTAGCGGGGGGGCCTGCCTCCTCGCTTGCTTCCGCCTGCAACCGCTGGAGAGCACCGGGAAGGGCTTCCAGGGGCCGACGGGTGTGCCCCCTAACAACGGCGAATCGAGTGCGCCAGCAACCGTCACGTAACGCCGGCTCGTGGACTGGGAAGCGCCTCTCCGCCAGCGTCTCCCGGTGGCCGCGCCGGCGCCCGTCCAGGCGCCGATAACGCGCTTCGGCCTGCCGTTGAGCGCTATCGAGCGCCCGCTAGGTGATGCGATGAAGGAGCGGGTCGCCGCTCCCGCGTAGAGCAGCCGGTGTGGCGCCAGGCTGGATG
>JALYHF010000008.1 GCA_030776745.1 Actinomycetota bacterium
CGAGACGCTTCCGCTCACCGTCCTGGAGTGGGAGGAGTGGGGCAACCCCAAGGCCGACCCCGAGGTGTACCGGTACATCAAGTCGTACTCGCCGTACGACAACGTCGGGCCCCAGCCCTACCCCTCCCTCTTCGTCACCGCCGGGCTCAACGACCCCCGGGTGAGCTACTGGGAGCCGGCCAAGTGGGTGCAGCGGCTCCGCCAGTGCTCCACCAGCGGCAACCCGGTGCTGCTCAAGACCGAGATGGGCGCCGGGCACATGGGGCCCTCGGGCCGGTACGACGCCTGGCGGGACGAAGCGCTGGTGTGCGCCTTCGTGATCCACACCGTCGGCGCCGGCTCCGGCTGAGCGTCCTCCTGGGCCCCCCGGTCAGGAGGGGGCCTCGGCGCTCCGCAGGTCGATCACCCGCTGCTCGGCGGCCCGGAGGACCTCGCCGATGGCGGAGCCAACGAGCTCGTCCCGCTCCAGCAGCGCGTCCCGCAGGGCCTCGACGAGGTGGCGGTTGCTCTCGAGCATGCCGGTGACCTCTTCCTTGGCGCCGTCCAGGATCCGCTCGATGGCCTCCCGCCCGCTGTCCGACGACAGCACCTTGGTGACCACGTTGGCCCCGGGGGGACCGCCCGCCGCGTCCCACGAGACCAGTGAGCCGCCCAGCCCCAGCGAGCCGACCAGCTGGGCCGCCGCCGCCGTGGCCGCTTGGAGGTCGCCGGCGGGACCGGTCCCGGACTCGCCGAAGAACAGCTCCTCGGCCACCATGCCGCCGAAGGCGATCTGGATGAGCGCCTCCATCTCCGACTTGGTGCGGGTGAAGCGCTCCTCGGTCTCCGAATGGGCCAGGAGCCCGAGGGCGTCGCCTCGCTTGACGATCGAGAGCACCTCGAGCTTGCGGCCCTTGCCGACCAGGTGAGCCACGGTGGCGTGGCCGGCCTCGTGGGTGGCGATGGCCCGCCGCTCGTCCTCGCTGTACTCGACGGGGTGCTTGAGCCCGAGCTCCTCGGTCATGCGGGCCTGCTGGAGGTCCTCCCAGCTCAGCCGGTCCGCCCCCCGGCGCAGGGCCCACACCAGAGCCTCGTCGAGGAGGTGCTCGATCATCACCGGGGAGTACCCGAAGGTCATGGCGGCCAGGGCGTCACGGCACTCGGCGTCGTCCAAGGCCCGCTCGTGGGCCTTCTTGTCCAGGTAGTGGTCGATGATCTCCCGCCGCCCGCTGCGGTTGGGAAGGTCGAAGCGGATCGACCGGTCGAACCGACCGGGGCGCAGGAGCGCCGGGTCCAGATCGCCGGCACGGTTGGTGGCCCCGATGACCAGGACGTTGGCCGGTGCGCTGGGGGGCCGGCGCAGCTGGGCGTGCACGGGCAGCCAGCGGTTCACCTGGTCCACGACCCAGCCGAGCAGGCGGCGGCCGGCGGGCGGCGTGTCGAACGACTGGAGCTGGATCAACAACTCGTTGACCACCCCCGAGACGCCGTCACCCGAGCTGGACGACCCGAGGCCGGTACGGGCGGCGCCGATGGCGTCGATCTCCTCGATGAACCCGATGGCACCGCCCTCCCGGCGGGCGTGGTGGCGCAGGGCCCTGAAGTAGGAGCGGATCTTGCGGTTGGTCTGGCCGTAGTACATCGACTGGAAGGCCGAGGACGACACGAACAGGAAGGGCACGCCCGCCTCCCTGGACATGGCCTTGGCCATGTAGGTCTTGCCGGTACCGGGTGGGCCCTCGAAGAGGATCGCTCGCCGGGGGGTGCCACCCATGCGCTCTCGGAAGGTGCGGTGGCCGAGGAACAGGTTGAGCGTCTTGACCACCTCCTCCACCACCACGCCGGCGCCCTTCACGTCGTCGAGGCCGACGTCGATCTCGCTGGGCCGGAACAGCACGTGCGGCGAGCGGCCGGCGCCCAGCGCCGGCAGGGCGATGACCGAGACCAGCACGGCGACGAGGACCAACCCGGGGACCAGCTCGGGAGGGACGGGCAGCTCGGGCCATCCCGGGCGCACCGGGTCACCGGCGAGGTTGCGCAGCCAGAGCCACCCGGCCAGGGGCGTCAGAACGGCGGCCAGCCGGAGCAAGCGGCGGCGCCGGTTCTCCTCCCGGGCCAGGGCCACGTCGGCCACGGCCGTCCGCAGGACCCTGGCCTGCCCCAGCGTGCTCAACTCCATCGCCACGTCCGGACCCCCTCTGCACGAGCGTCGCTCGCGTTGTTCGCTGCCCACCCCGTGACCTCCTGCTCTGCGAGGGTACGGGGGCGGCGGGCGGAGCGGTACTCGGACGGCTAGGCGCGAAGCCCCCAGTACGGCTGTCGCCCGGGGGGCAGCTCGCCACGGCGCGGGTTGGACCGGTCCCGCGCCGAGAGGATGGGGTCGGGGATCGACCAGTCGGCGCCGATGGTGGGATCGTCCCAGGCCACGCCGAGCTCGTCGTCGGGGTTGTAGTACCCGTCGACGAGGTAGGTGAGGGTGAGGTCGGTCAGCGCCGAGAAGCCATGGGCCACCCCGGGAGGGATGAACACGCCGGCGTCGCGGGCGTCGCCGATCTCGAGGGCGAGCGTGGCGCCGTCGGTGGGGGAGCCCTGCCGCAGGTCGTGCAGGACCACGCGGGCCCGGCCCCGCACCGCGTACCAGTAGTCCGCCTGGTGGAGGTGGTAGTGCAGCCCGACCACGGCACCGGCCTGCTTCTCGGAGCGGTTGGCCTGCACCATCTCCCGGCCCAGCGGGAACCAGGAGCGGCGGTAGGTCTCCACGAAGCGGCCCCGCTCGTCACCGTGGGCGTCGGGCTCGACGACGACGACCCCGGCGATCACCTCCGACTCCAGGATCGTGGGCACGGCCGGGGAGGCTATCCGGGCCGCCGGCGCCTCTCTGCCCCCGCTGTCGGCCGGCGTCGACGGCCACGTCTCCCCCAGGGACTCCATCTGCCGGGCCCAGCGCCTCCGTCCCCAGCGGCGCCAGGCGGGCTGGCCGGCCAGGACCTTGTCCGCCGCGGGCAGGGCCAGCACGACTGGCCGGGTGGGGTCGCCGGCCATCCACAGGGCCTGCCAGTGGCCCCCTCCCATGTCGGCTCGCTTCCAGTAGTCGCTTCGGTTGACGCCCAGGATCACCCGCCGGTCCCCGTCCTGCACGGCCACCACCGGCTCCGAGGCCTCGTCGCCGAAGTTCAGGTAGCGGTACCGAGCGACGCGCCACGGGTGCTCGGCGAGGATCCGCCGGTTCGCAACAGCTCCTCGCCCCGGGCCTGGAGGGCGACGGCGCCGGCAGAAACGGTGACCAGCAGGCCCAGGCCGACGGCGAGGATCAGCCAGGCCCGGCGGCGGTACCGGCGAAGGGCGGCGGCGGTGGGAGCGTGGCCCAACGCTGGCCCCGCCGGAACCGACGTCCCCTCGGCGTGGTCCCCGACTCAGGAGCCGGCCGAGCGGCCCGATCGTCGCTGCCGCCGACCGGCGCCCGCGCGGGCCCGGGACTCGCCGACGAACAGCAGGCCGCCTCCGACGCCGAGCAGCACCGGCCACACGCCGCCGTCTCCGCCGCGCACGGCCATGGCGGCCAGCCAGCACAAGACCAGGTTGCGGATGAGCGTGTCGCGCCCGACGGGGGCGCCAGAGGTCTCGCCGAAGCAGCCGCACGGCACCCGCTGGCCCCGCACGAGCCGGGCCGCCACCGCCGCCGTGAAGCCGGCCAGCAGCACGAGGGCGGCCACCGCCGTCCAGGGGAGGCCCACCCCGGCGACCAGCAGGGCGCCGAGCGACACCTCCAGCACCGGAAGGACGCGCACCACCCCCCGCGGGGCACCGAAGGCGGCCGCCGTCTCGGGCCAGGCCGGCTGGAAGAGCTTGGCCGCTCCCGCCCAGAGGAGGACCACGCCGACGGCGATGCGCGCCGCCACGGCCTACGGCTCGAAGCGCCCGTAGCCGCCGCGGTAGAACAGCAGCGGCAGGGCGTGCTTCTCGAGGCCCAGGTCGACCACTCGGGCCACGGCGATGAGGTGGTCCCCCGCCTCGTGCTCCTCCTCCAGGCGACAATCCACCCAGGCCATCACGTCGGCCAGGACCGGCGAGCCGGTGACGTGCGAGCGCCGCCAGCCCACGCCCTGGAACCGGTCGGCGCCTCTGGTGGCGAAGGCCCGGCACAGCGCCTCCTGGTCCTCGGTCAAGATGTTGGCGCAGAAGACGCCCGCCGCCCGGATGCGAGGCCAGCTCGACGACGACCTGGCCGGGCACACGGCCACGAGGGGCGGCTCGAGCGACACCGAGGTGAAGGCCTGGAAGGTGAAGCCCACGGGTTGGCTCTCGTGCACGGCCGTGATCACCGTCACACCGGTGCAGAAGTGACCCATCACCTGGCGATAGCGGGCCGCGTCGAAGCTGGGGGCACCGGTCAGCTCGATGTCGTCGGCCAAGGTCCGTCCTCGGGGTGAGGGTGTGGGGACCAAGCCTTGCACTTCTCAGAGGGGCGGGCGGGCTCCGGTTCCGACCAGGCCCCGCTGCTGGAGCATCACCTTGAGGTCGTGGGGCGCTGACGCGGTGATCATGGCCGCCCGCAGGTCGATGGACCCCGCCTCGAACAGCTTGACCAGCGCCTGGTCGAAGGTCTGCATGCCGTAGTACTCGCCGTCGGCGACGATCTCGTGGATGTCCCCGGTCTTCTGCGGATCGACGATGCACTGCTGCAGGCGGCCGTTGACCACCATCACCTCGAGGGCGGCGACGCGGCCCTTTCCGTCGGCCGTCGGCACCAGGCGCTGGCAGATGGTGCCCTTGAGGGCCCCGGCCAGGGCCACGCGGACCTGGTTCTGCTGGTAGGGAGGGAAGAAGTCGACAATGCGGTTGACGGTCTCGGTGGCGTCGATGGTGTGCAGGGTCGAGAAGACCAGGTGACCGGTCTCCGCCGCGCTCAGCGCGGTGGCCACCGTCTCCTGATCCCGCATCTCGCCCACCAGGATGACGTCGGGGTCCTGGCGCATGGCCGAGCGCATGGCGCTGGCGAAGTCGTTGGTGTCGAAGCCGATCTCCCGCTGGTTGACCTCGGCCCGCCTGTCCTCGTGCAGGACCTCGATGGGATCCTCGATGGTGACGATGTGCACCTCCCGGGTGCGGTTTATCTGGTCGATCATGGCCGCCAGCGTGGTGGTCTTCCCGGAGCCCGTCGGCCCCGTCACCAGCACCAGGCCGCGGTGCTCGTTGGCCAGCCGGGACACCACCTCGGGCAGGCCGAGGGCCTCGAAGCTGGCCGCTGAGGTGACGACCCGCCGGAACACCATGGCCACCGAGCCCCGCTGGCGGAAGGCGTTGGCCCGGAAGCGGCCGCGACCGGGTATGGCGTAGGCGAAGTCGGCCTCGTTGCAGCGGGAGAACCGTTCGGCGACCTCCTCGCGCATGATGGCCTGCGCCATCCCCTCGGTGTCCTCGCAGGTCAGCGCTTCCTCGCCGTCCACCTTGCGCAGCCCCCCGCGCACTCGGAGCCGGGGCGGTGACCCCGCCTTGATGTGCAGGTCCGAGGCCTCGAGCTCTTCCATGGCGGCGAGGAGGCGGTCGAGCCGTTGGTGGGCCATGCCTCAGCATCGGCGCGCCGGCCAGGGACCCTGAGGGCGGGTCCTCACGGAAGCCTCAGCTCGTCCCCCGACTCCACCGCCAGCCCGTCGGCCACCAGTCCGGCGGCCACCCGTCCGGCGCGCCCGGCGTCGCCCGGCCATCCCGCCGCCGTGGCCAGGTCGGCCACGGGGACGGCACCGTGGCGCAGGGCCTCCACCAGGC
>JALYHF010000009.1 GCA_030776745.1 Actinomycetota bacterium
GTGATCATGTCCTTCTTGCGGTCGAGGATGTAGACGTAGCCCTCCTCGTCGAGGCGCGCGTAGTCGCCGGTGTGCAGCCACCCGTCGGTGATGGCCGCCGCCGTGGCCGCCGGATCGCGGTAGTAGCCGGAGGTGATCATGGGGCCACGGATCCACAGCTCCCCGGCCTCCCCCACGGCCACGTCCTTGCCGTCGTCGTCGACCACCCGGACCTCCGCGCACGGCAACGGTCGTCCCACCGAGCCCGGCTTCCGGCGGAACTCGTTGTCGCGCAGGATGGTCGCCGGGGAGTGCGTCTCGGTGAGCCCGTAGGCGTCGAACAGGCGGAGCTGGGGCATGCGCCGGCGGAGGGCGGCCACCGTGGAGATGGGCACCGGCGATCCGCCGAAGGCGCCGATCTCCACGTGGGCCAGCTCGGGCCAGCGGAAACCCGGGTCCCGCAGGAGGAGCGGCCAGATCGACGGCACCACCATGAGGTATGTGATACGGCGCTCTCCGATGAGGCGGATGAACTGGCGGGGCACCATCTCGGCCACGGTCACCGAGGTGCCCCCCACCAGCATCATCGGCGTGACCTGGGCGACGTGGCCGGTGATGTAGGACAGCGGGAAGACCACGGCAGTGCGGTCGTCGCCGGTGAGGGCCAGGGTGCGCACGTAGGCGATGGCCGAGTGCATGGTGGCGCGGTGCACG
The DNA here is from genome assembly GCA_030776745.1 of Actinomycetota bacterium. Taxonomy (GTDB): domain Bacteria; phylum Actinomycetota; class Acidimicrobiia; order Acidimicrobiales; genus JALYHF01. The sequence goes on from JALYHF010000009.1 coordinate 694, forward strand.
ACCTGGCTGGCCTTGGGGCGCCCCGTGGTGCCCGAGGTGTAGATCACCCCGTAGGTGGCGTCCTCGTCCGGGAAGGGGACGCGAGGGCCCCGCCAGGCGAGCCGACGGCCGGTGAGGTGGTTCCCCGCCTCCCGGACCCGGCCCTCGGCCAGGCCCGCTTCCCGGGCTGCGGCCCGGAGGCCCTCCAGGTGCTCGGGGTGGGCCAGCGCCAGCGCCGCCCCCGAGTGGCGCAGCATGTAGGCCCACTGCGGCGGCTGCAGGCGGGTGGACAGGCCGACGAAGACCAGCCCGGCGCGGGCGCAGGCCCAGATGGCCACGACGATGTCGAGGCCGTTGCGCAGGCACACCGCCAGGCGGTCGCCAGCTCGCAGGCCTTCCTCGGCCAGCCGTTGGGCCGCCCCTTCCACCAGGGCCCCGAGCTCGGCGTAGGTGACCTCCCCCTCAGGGGTCTCGAGGGCGGTCCGGTCGGGGAAGAGGCGAACGGCTCGGTCGAGGGCCTCGACGATGGTGCGGACGCGGTGCGGGTAGCAGCGGACCTCCGTGCCCAGCCAGCTCTCGAGGACCAGGTCGCCGTCTCCCACAGTGACGGCCGGCGCAGGGTTCAACAGGGGTCGTCCGCCCGGGAGGCGAGCTCGGCGACGGCGCCGCTGGCACCGGCCAGCTTCTCCAGCCGCCGGCACAGCGCCCGCACGCGCTCGGCGTCGGCCGTGTAGCAGCTGAACCGGCCGGTCCGGCGGCGGCTCACCAGCCCGGCCTCCAGCAGGACGGACAGGTGGTGGCTGGCCAGGGGTTGCGGCACGCCGATGGCCTTGGCCAGGAAGCCGAGGGTGCGGGGCCCCCTGCGCAGGTGGCGGAGCACCAGCAGGCGGTGGGGCTCGGCCAGTGCCGCCAAGTCCTGCGAGAGCCGATCCACCTGCTGCCCGGTGCTGCCGCTCACCACGCCGTCACTGTAGTCCCGCGTGGCGGAGTCACATCAACGCCGATAGATTCGCCGGCGCCGTGGAGCTCTTCCTCACCGTGTGCGTGACCAGCGCGACCCTGGGCCTCCTGTACGCCCTCTTCGCCGTCGGCATGGGCCTGGTGCTGCGAGCCTCGGGGGAGCTGAACCTGGCTCACGGCGACTCCCTGATGCTCGCCACCTACGTCGGTCTGGGCACGCTGCACCTCACCGCCGTCCGCAGCGTCGCCGTCGTGGCCGGCGTGGCCCTCGGCGCCCTCATCGCCGTCGCCGCCTACCTGGCCGTCTACGGACCGGCCAGCGCCAGGCGCCAGGCCGGGGCGGCCACGCTGGGCTTCCTCCCCGCCCTGGGGGTGGCCCTCATCGTCCGCAACGTGGCCGTCAAGGTCGACCCGGAGGGGAGCACGCCGTTCGAGCCGCTGTTCGCGGGCGGGGCGGTCAACCTCTTCGCCGACTACCGGCTCCCTCCGGCGGGCTGGTGGGTCCTCGCCGCCGGTGTGGGGGTGCCGCTGGCCGTGGCCCTCGGACTCGGGCACACGACGGTGGGCCGGCGCATGCGGGCCGTGGCCGACGAGCCGGTCCTGGCCCGGGTGGCTGGCCTGCCCGTGACCTCGACGCTGGCGTCCGCCTACGCCACGGCCGGCGCCATCGGGGCCCTGGCTGGTGCGCTGTTCTCGTCGTTCTTCGGCCAGATCTTCGTGGGCCTCGGCTGGCAGGCCACGCTCAAGGGTTTCGTGGCCGCTGTCCTGGGCGGGGTCGGATGGGTCCGCGGAGCGCTGTTCGGAGGCCTGGCACTCGGCACCCTGGAGAGCGTCGTCTCGGCCTACGTATCCACCCGCTTCCGGGACGTGGCCACGCTGCTGCTGCTCATCGGCGTGCTGTTGGTGGCGCCCCGCGGCGTGCTGGTCCGGGCTCGGCTGCGCCACGTCTGACCCTCACAAAGGTGACCCCACCAAGGAAGGTTTGTCCATGAAGAGGTCCATGATCCTGCTGGTGGCCATCGCTCTGGTGGCCGGCGCTTGCGGGGACGACGGCGAAGCCGGGGCCCCGGCCACGACCAGCTCGGCGGCACCGCGCACGTTGACCATCGCCCTGGGCGGCCCGTTCTCGGGCAGCTCCAAGCCCACCGGGGACAAGATCCGCAACGGGGCCAGGGTGGCCGCCGAGGAGATCAACGGTGCCGGCGGCATCGAGCGGGGCCCGCTCGAGGGGGCCAAGATCGCCTTCAAGGAGTTCGACGACGCCGGCGTGCCGGCCAACGGCGCCAACAACATCCGCTCCATCATCGACGACGAGGACGTGGTGGCCTTCGTGGGGTCGGGGATCTCCGACGTGTCGGTGGCCATGGCTCCCACGGCCAGCAGGGAGGGCTTCCCGTTCCTGTCGGCCTACGCCTCGTCACCCAAGATCCTCGAAGCGGCGGCGGACAAGAAGACGGTCTTCGTGGTGCCGCCCACCTTCCCGGCCTACTCGTTCTCGGTCACCGACGAGCTGCTGGCCGCCGGCCACAAGCGCCCGGGGATCATCAACCTCACCGGCACGTACGGCGACGGCGTGGCCGACCTGGTGGTCGAACGCTTGAAGGAGAAGGGCGTCGACCCCGTGGCCAAGGAGTCGTTCACCTCCACCGACACCGACTTCCGCCCGCAGCTGGCCAAGATCAAGGCGGCCAGCCCGGACTCCCTCGTCATGGTCGGTCTGGCCAACCTGGATGCCCTGATCGTCACCCAGGCCGACCAGCTCGGCCTGAAGGTGCCCATCTTCGACCCCGGCGGCATCACCAACAACGACACGTTCCTCAAGGCGGCCGGGCCGCTGGCCAACGGCGTGGTGGGCAACACCCCCACGTTGGCCAGCCGCGACACCCCCGCCACCCGTTCCCTTCGGGAGCGCTACACCGCGCTCACCGGAGAGTCGGTCGTGCCCGACCCGGCCGTCTTCTCCTACGAGGGCGTGCGGGCCGTGGCCGCCGCCTTCGCCGCCGGGGCCACCGGCCGGGCCGACCTGCCCGACTTCATCCGGAGGATCGCCATCGCCGACACCGGCGTCGGTCCCCTCAAGTTCGCCGACGACGGGTCCCGCATCGGCGGGCGGCTCTACGTGTTCAGGATCACCGACGGCAAGCCCGTGTTCTTCCGGGGCTACGAGCAAACCGGTCCGAGGGCGGTCAAGGTGATCCCCATAGAGGCCTGAGGCCGTGGCCTCCTCGTGGCGGCGGCGAGGCGGCGCGGTGGCCGCCTTCCTGGCCGCCGCCGCCGTGCCCGTCTGGGTCGGAGGGAACCGGGGCTACGGGCTGGGGACCAGCGCCGCCATCGCCGCCGTGCTGGCCCTCGGCTACCAGGTGACCTACGGCTTCTCCGGCCAGCTGTCGGTGGCCCACGCCCCGCTCCAGGGGATGGGGGCCTACGCCGTGGCCCAGCTCATGACGTCCCGGGGCTGGTCGTTCTGGGCCGCCCTCGTCCCGGCCGCGCTCCTGGCCGCGGCGACGGGCGCGCTGGTCGGCCTGCCTGCCCTTCGCGTGCGGGTGGACGTGCTGGCCCTGGTGACGCTGGGCGCGGGCGAGATCCTCCAGTCGCTGTACCTGAACACCACCACGTTCACCGCCGGGTCGGAGGGGATATCGGGCATCCCCCCGGTCTCGGTGCTCGGCACCCGCCTCGACCAGGCCGGCCTCTACGCCGTCGCCCTCGTCATGGCCGTCGGGACGCTGCTCGCCGTGGCCGCCCTGAAGCGGTCGCCGCTGGGCCGAGCGTGGTTCGCCCTGCGCGACGACGAGGAGGCGGCCCGGGCCTTCGGGGTCCGCAGCGGCTGGCTGCGGGTCCTGGCCTTCGCCGTGGGCGCCGGGGTGGCGGGCGTGGCCGGTGGCCTGTACGCCGTGCAGGACGGCTTCGTCTCCTCCGTCTCGTTCGGGTTGAGCCAGACGGTGACGGTGATCCTGATCGTGCTGCTGGCCGGCGAGGCCAGGCTGGGACGCACCGTGGCCGCCGCCATCGGCGTCACCGTCATGGTCGACCGGCTGGCCGGGTACGGCGGAATCTCCGAAGGGGTGACGGGGGTGGTCATCCTGGCCGTCGTCGCCGGCCGGCTCGGGGTCACCGCCTCGGCGCTGGCCTGGCTCAGGAGCCGCGTCCTGCCGCTGCCGGCCGGCGCTTCGGCCAGATGACCAGCGGCGGGCTGGCGCTGGAGGGCGTGTCGCGGGACTTCGCCGGCGTCCGCGCCGTGCGGCGGGTCACGCTGCGGGTGGGCCCCGGAGAGGTGGTGGGCCTGGTCGGCCCCAACGGGTGCGGCAAGACCACGCTGGTCAACCTGGCCAGCGGCGCCCTGGCGCCCACGGAGGGCACCATCGCTGTCGGGGGTGTCGACCTGACGGGGGCGGCCAGCCCTCGCTTCGCCCGGGCCGGGGTGGTGCGGACCTTCCAGAACCTGCGCCTCTTCGAGCGGATGTCGGTCCTCGACAACGTCGTGGTCGGCGCCCAGCGCGGCGTCCGGCCGTCGCTGGTGGGCGCCTGGGCCCGCACACCCCGCTTCCGGCGCCGGGAACGGGAGCTGCGGGAGCGAGCCATGCGGGCGCTCGAGGGCGTCGGCCTGGCCGCCCTCGCCGAGCAGGGCGTGAGCGCTCTCTCGCACGGCCAGCGCCGGCGGGTGGAGCTGGCCCGGGCCTTCGCCGCCGACCCGGCGTACCTCGTCCTGGACGAGCCCGGTGCCGGTGTGGATCCCGACCACCTGGCCCGGTTGGCCGAGTTGATCGGCGAACGGCGGGCCGCCGGGGTGGGCGTGTTGCTGGTGGAGCACGACACCGGGCTCCTCGAGCGGGTGTCGGACCGGGTCGCCGGGATGGTCGACGGTGCCGTGGTGGCCGAGGGGCCCTACCCGGCGG
>JALYHF010000010.1 GCA_030776745.1 Actinomycetota bacterium
TCCCTTGGTGGCCCGGCTCGAGGAGGTCGGCGTTGCCACTGAGGTGCTACCCATGGCCGAAGCGGCACGAGGCCTTCGGCGGAACCGGGTGCGCCTCGCCCACTTCCCCGCTGCCAGCGCCCTCCACACCGCCGTCTATGTCGGCCGCCTCACCCGCCGCCTGCGATGGCTGGGACCCGACCTGGTCCACACCAACTCGCTGAAGTCGGGTATCTACGGCTCGATCGCGGCCCGCCTGGCCGGCGTTCCGGCAGTGTGGCATCTCCATGACCGCGTGTCCGATGACTACCTCCCTCGACCGGCGGTGACGTTGGTCCGCGCCCTGGTCGCCCACCTGCCGGCGTCGGTCATCGCCAACTCTCGCTCGACGCTTGCCACCGTGGACCGACCGGGCGTGGTCGCCGAGGTGATCGCCCCACCGGTTCCGACACCTCTGGATTCGTGTGGCCTGCCAGGTCGGGATGGGTCCATCCTGCGGGTGGGCATGGTGGGCCGGCTGGCGCAGTGGAAAGGCCAGCACGTGTTCCTCGAGGCCTTCGCCCGGGCGTTCCCCGACGGTGGTGCCGAGGCGGTCATCGTAGGTGCGGCCATGTTCGGTGACGCTCCGTACGAGGCCGACCTGCATGCCCAGGTGACGTGCCTCGGTCTCGACGCCAGAGTGCAGTTCACGGGCTTCCTCCCCGACGTCGGCGGTGTCCTCAGATCGCTCGACGTCCTGGTCCACGCTTCCGTGGTTCCCGAACCGTTCGGCCAAGTCGTGGTCGAGGGCATGGCCGCCGGATTGGCGGTGGTGGCATCCAACGTGGGGGGGCCGGCCGAAGTGATCACCGACGGCAGCGACGGCATCCTGGTACCTCCCTCCGACCCCGACGCCCTGGCGCAGGCCCTGCGCGGGTTGGCAAGCGATCGCTCCCGCCGCCGTGCCTTGGGCGTAGCCGCACGCAAGCGTGCCCTGGACTTCGCCCCTGAGGTCATCGGCGAACGAGTGCTCCTGCTGTACCGGCACGTACTGGGTGTTCTCCCAGGGGACCGATCATGACGGGCATGTTCTCGAGCAGGCACTCGTGTACCTGTTCCAGGTGGGCCTCCGCCCTCACCCTCAGGCCCGGGCCAGCTCCTCGCTGACGATCGACCGCAGACGTTCGACGAAGTGGTGCTCGGCGAAACGCTCGGCGTGGGCGCGCAGGACGGAGGCGTCCCACCGGTGGCTGTCGAGCGCCTCGAGGGCTCGGGCCACCCTCGGAACCACGGGCTCGTCGAAGAAGACCCCGGTGTCACCCTCCACCAGCGTGTCGAGAAAACCCCCCCAGCGCAGCGCGGCTGTGGGTTTGCCGAACGCCGCGGCCTCGAGTGGGGTCAGGCCGTAGTCCTCGTAGGCGGCGCTGACCACGCCGCGGCAACTGGCGTACAACCAGCGGAGCTGCGCCTCAGCGACGCTACCCAGCAAGCGGATCCCTGGAGCCGTGAGCGCCTCGAGGCGGGGTCGCTCCGGACCGCTGCCGACCACGATCAGACGCTGTCCATTGCTGGCCGCCACCGCGGACATCACCACCTCGACGTGCTTGTAGGGAAGCAGCCGCGAGACGCAGAGAAAGAAGCCCGGCTCAACGCCCTCGACCGGCTCCTGTTCACCGTCGACATCGATGGTCTGTGGCGGCGGGACAACTGTGGCTTCGATGCCGTATGTTTCGGCGATGCGGTCTCGGACGGCCGTCGAGCTGGTCAGATAGCGCTGTGCGGACCGTGCCGCTCGCCGGTCCCACCTCTTCAACCAGGGGGCGAGGGTCACCAGGGTCGCTCGGGTCAACGTCGATGACGTTCGCAGGTAGTGGTCGCTCTGGTAGAGCCACCGAGCTGGTGTGTAGCAGTAGACGACCTTGACCCCGTCGGTCTGCAGCCCGTGGGCCCAGCCGCTCGAGCTGCACAGGACGAGGTCGGCGTCGATGCGCAGTCGTTCGAACGACGGCGCCAAGAGGGGGAGGGCCCGACGGTGGTCGTGACGGAGGAACGGAAACCGGTTCAGCGAGAGCGTCCGGATGTCCTCGGTGGAGAACTCCGGGAACGTGCGCTCGGGGGCGTACAACGAGGTGTGGACAGGGGCAGCAGGGAAGGCAGCGAGCATGCTGAGGACCACCCGTTCGGCGCCGCCTCGCTGAGTCAGGTAGTCGTGGGCCAGCGCCACCGTTTCGGTCATGGGTTCGCTCAGAATAGAGCCGGCCAACTCCCTAGACTCCTCCTCATGGCCTCGGCCTCCCTCGTCCTCGGCGTGCGCGCATGACGGCGTGATCGAGTCGGGGAGATTACGGGTGGCTGCGATCGCGCTCGAATGGCCGTCGCTCGGTCGGGAAACCGGCGGTGAAGGTCGGTACGCGCGACGGCTGTGCGCCCAGCTGGCCGACCATGTCGAGCTCGCCGTGGTCACCGGACCCGAGCCCGTGCCCGTGCGCGGTGTCAAGCTGGTTCCCGTAGCCGTCTCGCACACCCAGCGCTTCGACCGTTTCTACCGGGCGCCCTTCCGCGCTGCTGACGCAGTCCGGGCCCTGGCGCCCGACGTCGTCCACGCCCACCAGGACGACTGGCCCTTTGCCCTCGACCCGAGCTGGAAGGTGCCCATCGTCCGCACGTACTATGGGCGCAAGCTGGCCGAAGCCAGGACCAGTAGGCCCCTGCGGCGCGCAAACCACTACGTCCTGGCTGGTCTCGAGGCGGCCTGCCGACGCCACTACCGGTCAGCGGTCGGGATCGGCCCCGACAGTGTCGACGCATTCAGGTGCGACCACCTCATACCACCGGTTTTCCTGGCCGGCCATCGGCCACCCTCCCCGGCGAAGGCCTCCGAGCCCTTAGGCGTCTTTGTGGGGGCCTTCGAGACCCGAAAGCGGGGCTGCCTCGCCCTCAGCGCCGCTGCTCAAGCCCGCCAGGTCCTTCCCGATCTGCGCTTCGCCGTGGTGGGCCCAGCGCGCGACCGATTGCGGTACCCCCCGTGGGTGGAGTTCCACGTCACCCCCGACGAGGACGACGACGTGCAGGCCCTCATCGGCGAGGCGTGGGTGCTCTTGGCCCCGTCGGCCTACGAGGGGTTCGGCATTCCCGCTTGGGAGGCCATGATGGCCGGGACCGCAGTCGTGGCGACCGCCAACCCCGGCATCGAGTACCTCACCGCAGGGACGGGATGCTGCAGCGTCGTGGAGCCCGAGCACCTCGGAGACGCCCTGGTCCATCTCGTCGAGTCGGCGCCTGCTCGTGAGGCACAGGTCGGGCGGGCTCGGGCCAGAGCGTTGGAGGTGGCCGAGCTCGGCCGACCCGAACGGTACGTTTCGCTCTTCCGAAGCGTGGCCACTCGATGACAACCACCAGCCCGCTCCGGGCGCCAAACCTCCTCCCGGTCGGTTCCTTGACCGTGGCCCTCGCCCTGGGCGTGGTGCTCCCTACCGTCACGGCGAGCTTCCCGGGGCGAGACATCGCCCTCTTCCTCGTCGCCGCGGTCATGGTATGGCTCGCTTGGGTCAGGCCGCGGCTCTCGATCATCCTGGTCGTCGGGACTTTCGTGTTCTCGGCCTTGGTCAGGAGGCTGCTGCCGGCTCTCGATCCCACCGCCGACCTCGCCGCCATTCTCCCCTTCCTCGTGGCCCTTCCGCTGGCCGCCCATGGCGTTCGCATGACGAAGCCGGTCGGCGCCGTCCTGCTGCTGGCCTGGATCACCATCCGGGCCGCCTTCTCCTTCGACGTCCCCCTGGCCGGCCTGGCTGGGTGGCTGGCTCTGGCGGTGCCCCTCCTGGCCGCCTTTGGGATCGCCCGCATCCCTTCGGGTCTCTCGACCTTTGCCCGAGCGACGGTCGCCTGCGGCTCCATCGCCGCCCTCTACGGCATCCTGCAGTACTTCTTTCTCTTTTCCTGGGACGTGGAATGGTTGATGCGGGCCGACCTCAACAGCGCCGGGCAGCCGGGCAGCACCAACTTCCGCCCTTTCAGCACCCTTCCCGCCCCAGGCACGGCAGCCACTCTCAGCGCCGTCGTGATCCTCATCCTCGTCTTTCGCAAGGAGCTGGTGTGGCGGTCTTGGCTGTTCCGGGCAGTTGCCCTGGCCTCCTCGAGCACCTTCCTGCTGTTGACCCAGGTTCGCAGTGTGTGGCTCGCGCTGGTCGTCAGCCTGCTGGTCGGGGCCTTCGCCGCACGAGGACGACCGGCTCAACAGATCCTCCCCCTCTCCGCCTTTGTCGTGGCCGTGGTCCTCGTCCTGCCGCTGGGGGAGGTGGTGGTAGATCGCCTCGACACCTTCTCCAACCTCCAAGACGACGTCAGCTACCGCAACCGCATCGGCACCTTGGCCAAGGCCGGCACCATCGTCTCTCCCCTTGGGTTGGGGGTGGGGCAGTTCTCATCGGCCCGGCGGGTGAGAGAAGCGAACCCCGTGGACAACGGCTACCTGGTCATTCTGGGCGAGGTCGGTGTGGTCGGCGCCGTCCTCATGACGTGCGTGCTCGCTTGGCTGGTGCGCCGGTCCCGTCCCCCGGAGTACGCCTTCTGGGCGATGCTGTTGGCGAGCAACGCCACTGGGTTCGCCTTTGGCGGCCTGACCGGCCTGTTGCTCTGGGCCCTGGCCGGGGTGGGCCGTCCCGGGGCCACCGAAACCCAGAGTGAGCACCGAATGCCCACGCCGGCACGCTCGATTTCCCCGCCGCTGGGCTCGCCCACGGGCAGATGAGATACTGGCTCAGCGGCCAGCGTCGGCTCCGGGGATTCCCGTCAGCCGTCGGCGGCCCCCAGGGGGACGAGGCGTTGACGACGGGCCAGGGCGAGTAGCCACAAACGCACCTGGTGCGGGTCGAGCCAGGCCAGGTAGAAGAGGAGCATTGTGAGGCTGAAGAACCCCACTCGGAGCGTCACCTCGATGGCCAGGTGAAGGAGCACGCCCGCCGCCAACACCCACGGCCGAGCCCGCCGGTTCCACACGAGAACGGCCATGGCGAACTCGACGGCCAGGGTCGTGTAGGTCGCCACGTTGGAGACGACCACCGACGTGGTGATCCACGCCGGGAGCTCCAGTCGAACAAGTTGGCCGACGCGCATGGAGTAGGAGAACGCGGTGCCGTCGTTCCACCTCATCCCCCGGACCTTGATCCACACGGTGAACAGGTAGATCAGGCTGAGCTGGACCTGCATGAGGCGAAGGGCCCAGGCCGCCCGCTCGGGGAACTCCCAGAAGTGGTCCCGAGCGCGTCGCCAGCGGTCGAGCGACAGGGCGGAACCGGCGGGGGCGAACATGAAGTAGAAGCTGAACACCCGCAGTGCCTGATCGCCGCCCTGGAAGACCGACGGGTTGCGCCGATACAACGAGACGATGGCCACGAAGGCCACCACCGCGGCTAGGCGGGTGCGGTAGCCGAGGACCAGGCCGACCGCGGCGGCGACGAGCAACCAGTAGACGACGGTGGTGAAGGTGTCAGATCCGACGGCGTCGAGCAGTGACCAGGCCCAGGGGATGTCGGGGCCCTCGGGCAGGATGCCGGTGGTCGAGAAGAAGGGGGAGAGGTCGGGGCCCAGCATCGCGGCCCAAGCGAGCAGCAGCACCCCGTATGCGATCCTGACCACGGCCAGCGTCGACGTCGGCTCGGGGACCAACCAAAAGTCGTCCCAGATCGTCAGGAGGCGCTTCACTCAACGGCTCCCGCTGCGGAGGTCCAAGGTGAACAACCTCGTTTCCTCCCACGCGGGCGGCGGGCCGTCGGTTCCCGGCGGCAGGTTGCGACGGCTCCGGGTGATCAGCTCGACCCGCACCGGGCGGCGCTCGGCCTGACTGTGGGTCCTGGCCAACCAGCGGGCGAAGGGCTCTCGCAGGTACTTCCAGCCCTCGCTGCCGAGACGATCGGCGAAGACGGCCCAGTGGTAGTCCCGGTACCCACCCACCACGTCGCCGCCCTGGGGAGGCTCCCATTGCACCGAGGTCCCATCGAGATACTCGATGCGGGCCATGAGCTCCGAGGTGGCTTCCGTAGGGTCAGGGGCGAACAGGTTCCAGGCCTGCGTGAGCCCGGTGGCGCCGATGTAGCGCTCAACGACCGGTAGAGATCCGGTCCTGATCGCCGATCCGGGAAAGTTCCAAACCACCAGGGCGGTGACGGTCAGGGCCAAGAAGCCACGCAACAGCCATCGCCCTCCGGCGCTTGCCTCCAGCCGCTCTTGGAGTGAGAGATCCCCCGCAGACGTAGCGGACTGCGTCGCCGAGCCTGCCTCGTCAAGCTGGTCCATCTCAACCACCATCGCCTGAGGCTAGACCGGTGTTGCGCAGGGACCGCGTCACGACCGCCGAGGACGTGCCGGTCGCCGCCGCAGTGGCGAAAACGCGAACAACGACCCTCTCGGGTCGCTGTTCATCGTGCTACATCCTTGATTTCCGGGTGCGCTCAGGCAGCGACACGAAGGGACATACCGCCCCGAAAGCCAGGACCTCGTTCGGTGTTAGGTACCCGTGGCACCGGTGTCGTCACCGGCGACGGTGGCGAGGTTGGTCTGCAGGGTCAGCTCTTCGACGGAGCCAATCTCGCTCAGCGTCGGCGCTTCGTAGTCACGCATGCGCGCGTCCTCTCTCTCGGGATTGGGTCCGCCTTGAACCCTTGCGGAAGGCTAGGCCCCATCCAGGTGGTTGTCAAACAGGGTTGTACCCCGTCGTGGCCCTGCCAACCTCGGCCTGGCCGGCCAGCCACGCCTGTTGCAGGAGGGGCATGCTCGATGGTGCCGGGAAGGGCTTGGCCCACTCCGCCCGGAGCCGGCCGGCGTCGACCAAGGCGGGGTCGGTCCCGCGACCGTTCCAGGAGGCGGCGAAGCGCTGGCTGGCACCTCGCCACAGGCAGTGGCCGAACTGGGCTTTGGTCGACCGGGCCACGACCTCGGAGGGGAGCAGGTCGGAAAAAAGGGACTGCATGATGGCCGTCCGGTCACCGCAGCCGGCCCGTCCCCCCTGGCGAGCCAGGGCCGCGAGGAAGCGGCGGTCGAGGAGCGGGTTGGCCACGGTGGCCCCGCAGTCGCGGGCCAAGACGTCGATGGTCGAGACCTCCAGGGCGAGGCCCCGGAGACTTGCCAGCCACTCCACCCAGCCGTCCCAGCGCACTGGTTCCGCGGCGTAGTGAGCGAACCACCGAGCCTTGACCTCCCGCAGCGCAAGCGGCGTGAGCCAGGTGCAGGGCAGGCGATGGCGGCGCGCGGCCACCCGGCGCCCGAGCGGTGGACCGGCGATCAGGGCCAGCCGGCCCAGATCGCCCGGGCCGGGACGCACGGCCCGCCGGCGCACGGGCTCGAGACGAGCCCAGCGCCAGCCGGCGAAGAGGTTGTCCCCGTCGAAGCCCGTCATGAAGACGCCCCCGGCCGCCAGCTTCATCAACGGTTGGTAGCTGTACAGGTACGGCGGCCACAGGACGCCGTGGCGGCGCAGGACGGGCTGAGCGAGGGGGCCGAGATAGTCGTGCTCATCGCCCACATCGAGGCGGGCCCAGTCGTCGAGGGCCAGGTGACGGATCACCAGCTCCTGCCACGCCGACTCCTCCGCCATGGGCACGTCCCGGTAGCGAAGGGTGGCGGGGACGGGCAGCGGCAGGCCTTCCCGGCGGGCGACGTGGACGGCGACCGCCAGCACCGCCGAGGAGTCCCGACCCCCCGAGAACCCGACGACGCACCGCCCGTTGACCAGGCTACGAAGGGCGGCCTCCTCCAGCGCGAGCCGAGGTGTTGTCGTCGGCTCAACCAGGGGGAGGGATGGGGCACCTGGTTGCGGGCCCAACGGTACCCCCGAGGCCAGCTCAAGCGCGGTGAGCCGTGGTCGTGGCGTGGGGGCGGCGCCGTTCGCTGCCCCGGTCGCGGAGTCGACGTGATCCTGCATCAGAACTGGGTGAGGCTCCCTTGACGCCGGGCGAAGTCGACGGCACGCCCGAACAGCCACAGCGCCAGCGGCAGCGCCACCACGGCGAAGCCGACCAGGAGCGCGAGACGTCTCCCGGCGAGCTCTCCCTGCAGCAGTCCGGCCCGCAACACGTCGATGGCCCAGGTGAAGGGCAACAGGTTGGACAGCGCCCGAAGCGGACCGGGCAGGACGTCCACCGGGAAATAGACGCCGGCCAAGAGGGCGATGACGGTCGTGACCATGCCCAACAGGGCGGTCACCTGCTTGAAGACCACCGCGCAGGAGGCCACCACCACGCCCACCGCGGCGAAGGTGGCCACCAGCGCCGGCAGTCCGATGAGGACGCTCACCGCCGTGCCGGCGCCGAGGTGGAGGCGCAGGCCGAACAGCACGGCTACGAGAACGGTCACCCCTGCCACTGCGGTGGCCCGGAGCAGGTCGAACGCAGCGCTCCCCAGGACCACCACCGAGGGCGACACCGGCGACGAGAGCAGGGTCTCGAAGGTCCCGGTGGTCTGTTCGGTGCGCAACCGGGCGGAGAAGGCGCTCAGGGCACTCTGGGCCATCCCGAGCACGGCGAGGCCGACGGCGGCGAAGGCGAAGTAGCCCTGGCTGAAGTTCCCGTCGGACGGGAGGCTGCCCCGGTCGACGAGACGGCCCAGGAAGTACAACATCGCCAGGGCTATCGGGACGGCGAAGATCTCGAGCAGGAACTGGAGCCGGTAGGAGCGGGCGATCCTCCAGTCCCGGCGAACAAAGGCGGCCAACCACAGCCTCGCCGGCGCCCGGCCTGCCGTTCCTGTTGCCGTAAGGGGGACGGCGGTCATCGGTCTGGCGTCACGCCAGCAGCAACGCCGACGGCCGTCACCAGCAGGTCCTCGAGGCCGGCAGCGTCGGAGGGGTCGTCAGTGGTGACCACCACCGAGCCGCCGACCATCATCACAACCCGGGAGGCTACCGCGGCTGCCTCGTGGAGGTCATGGGTGGCAAAGAGCACGGCCCGCCCCGCGTCGGCTTGACGGCGCACCTCTTCGCGGAACGAGGAGGCGGCCACCGGGTCGAGGGTGCGGGTGGGTTCGTCGAGGAGCAGCACTGGCGGCTCACACAGCAGGGCTCGAGCGAGCGACAGCCGGGCCCGCATCCCCGACGAGTAGCGGTCGAAGCGCCGGTCGGCCGCCTCGGTGAGGCCCACGCCGTCCAACAGCTCAGCGGCCCGGGCCCGGGCGGCGGAGCGGCGCAGGCCATGGAGGGCGGCGAAGAACTGCAGGTTGTCCCGGCCGCTCAGGCGCCAATACCAGGAGCGCTCCTCGCCCAGGACCATCCCCAGACACCGCCGGGCGGCGCCGGGATCGGCCACCACGTCGTGGCCGGCCACCTCGGCCCGGCCCCGGTCGGGCAGGACGGTCGTGCCCAGGATGCGCAAAAGGGTGCTCTTGCCCGCGCCGTTGGGCCCCAGGAGGGCGACGATGCCGCCCCAGGGCACCTCCAGATCCACCCCGCGGAGGGCAACGTGGCCCCTGAAGCTCTTCTCCAGCCCGACGACGCGGACGCCAAGGTATGGTTCGCGCCCGTCGGCTGGTAGCGTCTCGGCGCTTGGACGCAAGCTCGACCCTCCCAACACCCCTCCTGCCGTCGCGTCCAGAACCCGAGACGGTACCAGTGGGAGCCTACGGGCTCACCTTCCCCGGTCCCGTCGCCGCCCTGGCGAGGAGCCTGCTGCTGCCGGCCCAGGAGGGCTGGCCTGAGGTGGAGCTGTGTTGGGCACCGCCGTCGTCCGACCTCCCCGCCGTGGGCTTCTTCGCCCCCGACGAGGCCCTCATACCGCTCCTGGACGGCGGGCACATGATACTGGACCGTGTCAGGCGCATCGCCCGCTTCTGCAAGCGTGAGGCGCCCGAGGCCCACCAGGTGGCCCACCCGTGCCTGAGCACGGCCAGCCGCCTCTTCGCCCGCTGGGACGGCCGACTGCCGTTCCACGCCAGCGCGGTCGTCGCCGACGGCGCCGCCTGGGGGGTGCTCGGGTCCAAGGAAGCGGGCAAAAGCACCACCGTCGCCTGGTTGGCCGAGGCCGGCTACGGCGTGTTGTCCGACGATCTCCTGGTGCTCGACGGCCGCACGGCCCTGGCCGGGCCGAGGATCATCGATCTCCGCCCCCCCGCGGCCGAGCACCTGGGTCGGGAGCGGCTGGTGGTAGTGCGCAAGGGAGAGCGCTTTCGCCTCGTCATTCCCGACGTGGCTCCCGAGGTTCCCTTCGCCGGCTTCCTGGTGCTGGCGGTGGGCGAGGAGGTGTCGATCGAGCGGGTGCCATTGGCCGATCGGCTGGACATCCTGCGCCTCCACCTCATTCTCCGCCAGCTGGGTGTGCCCGGGTCGGCGTTGCTCGAGCTCGTCAGCATGCCCATGTGGCGGGTGTACCGTTCACGGGATTGGGCCCACCTCCCGCGGCTGATCGACCGCCTGTCCGAGACCATCGCGGCCTGAGCCGTCGGCCATCGCGGCGGGCCCCTCGGAGGCGGATCCCCGAGTGGCGACCACTGGGGGGGCTGGCGGGACCGCCGGAGCCGGACGACGGCTGAGCTCGGTGAAGCCACGAGAGGCCCGGGCAGGGTCGCCCTCCAGCCAGGCGTGGGCCTTGAAGCCCTCGCTCGGGGCGGTCACCCCGATGATGAGGTCGCGCGGCGTCCCGTGGGCGGCATCCCAGGCCTGGAGCACCGCCGAGCTGACCAGGCACGTCCGCCGGCGGATCCTGAGGAGGGCGGCGACCCACCGCCGGTCACGTTGGGGAAGCGGGGGAGGCGGGGCCACCATGAGGTTTTCGAGGCCATGACTGGCGAGGTCACGGCGAACCTGGCCAGCGGTCCTCTCCGCCCACCAAAGGGCCAGCGGCGTGCTGAGCCCCACCCCGCTCACTGCTCGAGCAGGTCGCGCTGAGCCAGCATGGAGACGAAAGCCTCCACGTCGGCCCGAGCCCGAACCTCGTCAACGGCGAACTCGGCGAGCAGGAGGGCGACGAGCTCATCTTCGCCGGTTCCCCTGACGAGGGCAGGCCACAGCACCGCTCCGGCGGCGTTGATGGCCAGGTAGGTAGAACTGATTCGATCCAGCGCCACCACCTCTCCCTCGACTTCCCGCCAGTCCACCGCATCCTCCCGCAAACGCAGCGATCTGCCTGCCAGGCCTCCATCTCCGTCGTTCTCCTGGGCCGGGGTGGGCTGGGTCACGGGATGATGGTACCGGCCCTCGACCGCCGCGTGAGTCGGGAGCGGGCACCGACCTACCAAGTTCCGTGCGACTCGAAAGCTTCGGAAGTCGTTAGCCTACGGTGGCGGTGGACGACGTAGGAACCAGCCGGGCCAGGCTGGCGACGGTCAAGGGCCTGATGGTCGACCAAGCGGCCGCGCAGGTGATCGACGCCTTCCGCACCCGTGGCGTGCGGGCCATCCTCCTCAAGGGGGCCTCCTTCGCCCGCTGGTTGTATGACGACGGTGGCGCCCGGTCCTACGTCGACGTCGACCTCCTGGTGGCACCCGATCAGCTGACCCTGGCCGGCGAGGTGCTCGTCGATCTGGGTTACGTGCTGCGCTGTGCCGGAGCGGTTTCGAGCGAGCAGGCGGACCACGCCACCGACTGGGACCGGCCGGGATCACCCGCCATCGACCTGCACCACACCCTGTCCGGGCGCCTCGGCGCGTCACCGGCGCGGTGCTGGGAGGTCATCTCGGCGCTGGCGAGCCCGGCACTGGTGGGAGGGAGTCCGGCCGAGGTGTTGGCGCCCGCCGCCCTCGCCCTGCTTGTGGTCCTCCACGCTGAGGCGGGCAGGCAGAAGACGCTCGACGACCTCGCCCGGGCGCTGTCCCGTTTGGAGATCGCCGAATGGCAAGCCGCCATGGAGCTCGCCGAGCTTCTCGACGGACTGCCCGCCTTCGGGGTCGGTCTGCGCCTCCTGCCCGAGGGAGCGGCCCTGGCCGACGAGCTCGATGTCCCCACAGAAGCCTCGGTCGAGCTGGTGATCCAGGCTTCCTCCACTCTCAAGCTGGCCCTCCCCTTCGACCGGGTCGCCCGAGCCCGTGGGCTGAGAGCCAAGGCCTCGCTGGTGGGCCGGGAGCTGGTTCCCACCCCGTCGTTCGTCCGATTGTGGTTCCCTCCCGCCCGCGGGAGCCAACTGGGGTTGGTGGCCGGCTACCTCTACCGGCTGACGTGGGTACCGTGGCACGCCCCTCGGGGCCTTCGCTCGTGGTACCGGGCCCGACAGATCGCGGCCGTCACCAAGGACCGGCCGGGCTCGCCCTGAGGACAGGACTAGGCATCTTCTCTACCCCGTTCCTGAAGGCAACCGGAGAGGCTGATCTGTATCCTTTGGCGGCCCCCGATCAACGCCCCTCGTGCGCGCTAGCCCTGGGCGGCCCCTTCGTCCTATCGCCGTTGCGCCTCGGCGCCTCCGCATCGCTGGCCACAGGGGCGTCGTCGTCGCCCCGATAGTAGCCGTAGCCGTAGCCGAAGCCGTAGAGGCCTTCCTCGTCGACGCCGTTGAGCACCGAGCCGATCAGGGGGGCGTCCACTTGTCGTAGGAGCTCCACCGCCCGGTTGTACTCCTTGCTGGTGGTCCGCCCCGCAGTGCCGACCAGGATGGTGGCATCCACCGCCCGGGAGAGCACCAGGCTGTCGGTCACGGGGAGCACGGGCGGACTGTCGACCAGCACGACGTCGCACTCGGACCGCAGCGCAGTCAGCACCTCGGCTGTCCGCTGCGACGCGAGGAGCTCCGAGGGGTTGGGCGGCGGTGGACCCGACGCCAGCAGGGCCAGCCTGGCCTGGGCCGGGATCTTCTGCAGCGAAGCCGAGAGGGGGATCTCGCCCAGGAGCACCGAGGTGAACCCCATGGTGTTGGTCAGGCCGAAGAACTCGTGCACTCGTGGGCGCCTGAGGTCGCAGCAGACGATGATGACCCGCGCCCCTGAGTTCGCCAACGCCACTCCCAGGTTGGCCAAGGTCGTGGTCTTGCCTTCAGACGCGTTGGGGCTCGTCAATTGGATGACCTGCACCGGCTGCTGCAAGCCGATGAACTGCACGGAGGTGCGCAGCGACCGGTAGGCCTCGGCGGTTGACGACGACGGGTCGTCCAAGGAGACCACCTGGGCCCGAGTGCGATCCTTCCAGTCGGCCAACACCGGGATGAGGGCGAGGGTGTTGAGGCCACCCGTCGCCCGTTCCAGCTCCTCCTTGCTCTTGACGGTGTCATCGAGCTTCTCCCGGAGGAACGCGAAGCCCACACCGAGCATGAGCCCGACCACCAAGGCCAAGAGGGCATTGCGGGCAGGCGTGGGTCGTACCGGTTCAACCGGCTCCACGGCCCTGGACACCAGCCGGACGCCGCCGGTCTCCGTCAAGTTGCGGGCCAACTGGAGTTGGTCGAGCTGGTTGGCGTAGCTCTCCCGGCGGGCCTGCAGTGCGGTGCGGTCCGCGTTCGTCTCCTTTTCGACGCGGGCCCGCTCGGCGGCGAGGGCCTGGCGGGATCCCGACTCGGCGGCGGCAATCTGGGCATCGAGGTCGGCCAGGGGCTGGTCGAGCGCCTGGATCTGCTGGTCGAACTCGTCGACCTTCATCTGCACCTGCTCGCCGGCCGCCAACAGCTCGGCGATCAGTTGGTCGCGCCGA
>JALYHF010000011.1 GCA_030776745.1 Actinomycetota bacterium
GGTTCCGCTCGCGCAGTCGGGCCTCGCTGGCGAGGTTGTCTCAACCGCTGCGCGGGCTGGCGCGGTCAACGAGTTCGTCGATTTCCTTCACTCGGTGGTCTGCGAGGAGCGTCCGTAGGTATTGGAGAAGGCGCGAAGAAGGGGCCCTTGGAGGAGCCCCTTCCTTGCCGTGGGCTGACTGCTCAGCCCCTGGGCCTCAGTCCTCGATCTTGAAAGCCTTCTCGTCGAACCAGTCCACGTTCCCCTGCCGGTAGGTGAGGGAGGCACCTCAGCGTGGCCGGCGATGCGGTGCAACGTGTTCATCAGTGGCTCAGCGCCGGCCCAAGCGTAGAACCGCTCCTCCTCCTCGTCGGAGTCTTCGCAGCCGTTCTCAGGCGGCGTAGCCGGAGCGGACCATGGTGGTCGTGGTGGCGGCGGGTTCTCGTGGTCGGCGGGTTGCCGCGGAGTGGCGCTTCAAGTAATCACGCCGGTAGTACATACGTGGCGTCATACGGCGCGCCCGTCCGAGGCTGCCGGACCTGTCGGCCCCGCAAGCGGGGGCGGCACCAATCATCCCGTCGCGCTCGCCAGCCGGAGTCGCGAGCGGCAATCGTCGCGCCCGTAGTCCGACTGTCGCAGCGAAGCACCCCGGCCTAGCCTCGGAGGATGGTCGAGTCCCTGGAGGAGGTCCTCGCCCGGGCTGAGGTATCACGGACGGAGATGACGGACCTGCTGGCCCAGTTCGCGGCCGAGCGAGAGGCGCTGAAGGCCGTCACGTCGGAGGCCCATGAGGCGATTAGAGATCTGCGTGCCGCCGTTCGAGAGGCGAAGGAGGAGATGCGTCAGTCGGGGAAAGCCGAAGCCCGCAAGCATCTCGCCAAGCAGATGAGAGCAGCAGCCGAGATCCTTGCTAAGGACCCGTAGCGCAATGAGCCAACACGTGAGGGCCGGCCGCCTCTCGGTAATAAGTGATCGCGAGCGGCTTCTCCGTCTCGGCGTCGCCGACCGCGCAGGTGGCGCTCGGCGCACCAGGCGAAGAACTGCCGCAGGTCGAGGCCGTAGGCCTCCCGGGTGCGCCCGCCGTAGCCGGCCAGGGCGAAGCACACCACCAGCAGGCGCACATAGCCGGCGATCAAGGACCTGGACGGTCACAACGTGAGCCGCACCGACGTGCCGCTCGGTCGCGCCGCTTGAGGACTGGCCGGACTCAAGGACGCCTCGCCGCCCGGCGTACCGATCATCCGTTCACGCTGGCGGCGCGGCGTGGCGACCGGCATTGGGTGCGCATCACCACGACGGGTGCGCCGTCCAAGGTGATCAGCGCACGCGGCGGTTGCCGACGGTCAGCCCGGGTCAGCGGAGACGGCACGGTGTGCCGCCAGCTGAGGCGGTGACCGCTCACTGATCTCGGCCCCCTCGGCGGACGCCCTTCAGCGGCGACACGGATGCTGCGTCGGCCGGCCGTCGGTCGCTCCGCTTGGGGTGAGGTTTCACGACTGGCTCGATCAAGATCGCTCGTTGTGCGGCCCACCTTCAGGGCTGAAGAGCCGGAAGGGGCAATCAGGAAGCGCTCAGGTTCTTGCTTGACGAGTGTCTCAAGCTGTGAGGGAGGCCTTCGCCGTCACCTGCTCCCGAAGGCGCCTGGTCCCGGGGCCGGTCCTCATGAGCAACGAAATCCGCACTGTCGCGAGGGGAGGGCGCCGACGTTTCCACCCGGTCGCGACCCTTGGCCTTGGCGCTGTACAGGAGCCGGTCTGCGAGTCGGAGCAAGGAGCTGTAGTCGCTGGCATCATCCGGCAGCACGGCGACGCCAAGGC
Organism: Actinomycetota bacterium; assembly: GCA_030776745.1. Classification (GTDB taxonomy): domain Bacteria; phylum Actinomycetota; class Acidimicrobiia; order Acidimicrobiales; genus JALYHF01. Next base: position 1,797 of record JALYHF010000011.1, read on the forward strand.
TGGCGGTGACCGGTCGATCGACCCCACGGACAACGGCGTTGGCAACGGCCTCTCGCACTGCTTCGAACACGGAGCGGGCGTCGTCGGGACCGGTCTCGGGGAGCGCCAGCAGGAACTCCTCGCCACCGAAGCGCCCGACGAAGTCGGTCTCCCGCAGCCGATGCCGCAGGGCTACGGCGGCCGCGGCCAGTACGTCGTCGCCGACGTCGTGGCCGTAGGTGTCGTTGATCTGCTTGAAGTGGTCGAGGTCGAGAAGGCACAGAGCAAGGGGAGTTCCCACCCGGTTCGCCTGCGCCACCATCCGCTTGATGGTCTCCTCGCTCGCCCGCCGGTTCGGCAGGCCGGTCAAGGCGTCGTTGTTGGCCCGGACCTCCGACAGCGCAAGGTTGCGCAGGTTGGCCAGGACGGGAGCAGCCTGGGCGACACTGTGGTGGATGGTGCGCCGGGCGTCGGCGTCGAACGCGCTGGACCGCTCGACCAGCACGGAGCCGATCACCTCACCGCCCACAAGAAGCGGCTCGCACAGCGACCAGCCGGCGGTACCCTCGCAGAGCTGACAGCTGGCGAGGGAGTCGCACCCGTTCCCCTGGGGCTGGGCTCGCACGAGGCGCAGCGCCAGGCAGCTGCGGGGCGACGCGCCTGGCAGGGTCCCCCGCAACACTGACTGCTCGCCGAGGTCGGTCAGGGCTTCGAGCCGGTCGGCGCTGTTGTTCCGGTTCAGAACAACCACCGATGTGCCGGAAATCGCGCGCTCCAGGTGCCGCCGGAGCAGCTCGTGTGCCTCCCCCTCGTCATCGGCGCTCTGCAACGCCTGGCCGTACTCGTTCTGGGCCCGCTCGTCGTCTCGGTGGGCCAGTTGCTGCTGGACCATCGCATCCAAAGCTCGGCCAAGCTCGGCCAACTCGTCGAACCCGCTGACCTGGAGCCGACCCGACACCTTTCCCTCGGCCACGTCGACGGCAAAGCCGGCGTAGGCCCGCACCCTGGGCACGACGCTTCGGATGAGCCACCAAAGCAGCCCGGCGGCGAACACCCCAGCGCCGACGAAGAGTGCGAGCAGCCGCAACAGGGTGGCGCTGTAGACGCTCTGCGCCGTCCCTCTCGCCTCCTTCCCCTCGGCCACCTCGTGCTCCAGCAGGCCCCGGATCGCCTCTGTCGCCGGGCCAAAGATCGCGCCCACGTCATCGGCGAGGCGCTCGTTCAGGGCCGACACGTCGGGTCCGGTGCCGATCACGTCGAGCTCGCCGTCTCGGCGCAGGTCCAGGAACTCCTTCCACCGCCGTTCGATCTCATCTACAGCCGCCGCCTCCTCCGGCGCTTCATCGACGACGGCGGCTCGCAGCGCTGCGATCGACGACGCCAGCCGGATGGTGCTTTCGTCCAGAACGGCATTGAGCTGGTCTTGGCGCTCACGATTGTTCGCGGGGATCAACCGTAGGGTGGCCTGCTCGGCGTGGGCCAGCTGTAGGGCGAGGCCGTTCACGAGCTCGACGGTGCGTAGCTCGCGGTCGATGTCCGTCGCCCCTTTGTTCACCTGGCGGATGCCAGTCGTGGCGACGGCGACTAGACCAGTCATGACAACGAGCAGGCCAGCCACTACGACCGCGAAGCGCTGGCCGATGCGCAGGCGGCGAACGCGGTTAGGGAGGGGGCTCATCCGAAGTGGGAGGGCGTTGCTGCTACCTCTGGATCGGCATCCGTCATGCGGAGGTTTACCGAATCGTCAGGCCTGCCCCGAGAGCAACGCGGCGACTCGCTACGAGACCCGCCGCATCTTGGCGTGGACCGCCTCGACCGGCATGTCGCTCCGGCCGGTTCAGTACCGAGCTTTCACCCGCGCGTGTCCCGTCGTCCTCCATGGGGGTGACCCAGCAACCTGAATGCTGATTTTCCGGAACGGAGAGCGACCAGGCCGGCAGTGCCCAATGTTGCCCGCTCCGAGGTGCCGATCTCCGTGCGTCTGGGCCCACCTCGGCGGGCAGGTCCCGAGCCGGCGACGGGCCGCTCGGGATTACCTGATCGGCGTGGCGGCTGGTCTCGCAACCTCGCAATCTGAGCGGGCTACGGTCGCGCTGTGAGCGGCCAGCGACTGCGCGGTGGGGTCGTGCACAAGCTTCCCGGAGACCTACGCGAGGCGCTAATCGTCAACGCGACGGCGCTCGATGCCTGGAAGGACATCACACCTCTGGCGCGCAACGAGTTCATCTGCTGGGTCGAAGATGCCAAGCAGGCGATGACGCGAGAACGCCGGATCCGCCGGGCCGTGGAGGAGCTGGAGGAAGGCCAGCGTCGGCCCTGCTGCTGGCCAGGGTGCAAGCACCGCGAGCGGACCGGCCGATAGTCGTCGGCGCTGCTCACTCGGCCTGAACACGGCGAAGATGCGGCACGGAAGTGCCGATGTCCGCGCTTCGACGGACTCATCACCGGGACGACGGTGCTCCGCGGGGCGGCGCCCACCGGTGGCCAGCAGCGGCCTGGACGGGCCGCCAGCGACCGCCGTTGCAACCCGAAGCGAACGAACGTTCGTGGCCTGTTCGTGGCCCGGCCCCTTCGGACGACCCCTCCGTGGACGGCCACATCGCCGGTGACCAGCACTTTCGTGTGCGCCCTCGGCAGGATTCGAACCTGCGCACCCGGCTCCGGAGGCCGGTGCTCTATCCCCTGAGCTACGAGGGCGTGAACCGCCATCTTACGCGGGCACCCCTCCCCCCAGCGCCGGCCCCGCTGCCTAGGATCCTCGCCGATGCCGGAGGCGACCGTGCTGGTGGTGGACGACGATCCGGTGATCCAGGGTCTCCTCCGGGTCAACTTCGAGATGGAGGGCTACGACGTCATCATCGCCAGCGACGGCGTGGAGGGCGTCGAGCTGGCCCGGTCCGAGCACCCCGACATCGTCATCCTCGACGTCATGATGCCGAGGATGGACGGGCTCGAGGTGGCCCGAGTCCTCAAGGGCGACCCGTCCACCTCACCCATCCCGATCATGCTGCTCTCGGCCAAGGCCCAGGAGGCCGACCTGCGGGCGGGGGACGCCACGGGCGCCGACGCCTACGTCACCAAGCCGTTCGACCCGCTCGACCTGCTCCAGCGGGTGGAGGCGCTGATCGCCGCCAGCCGTTGAGGGCGGGCTGGGCGGCCCGCCCGACCAGGCGCGCTACATCCGCTCCGGCGCCTGGATCCCGAGCAGGCCCAGGCCGGATCCGAGCACCCGAGCGGTGAGGTCGCAGAGGGCCAGGCGGGACCGGCGCTGCTCGGGAGTGTCCGCCCGCAGCACCGGGCACTGCTCGTAGAACCGGGTGAAGGCGCCGGCCAGGTCGAACAGGTAGGTGCACAGCCGATGCGGCTGCAGGAGGGCGGCGGTGGCCTGCACGGCCTCGTCCAACGACAGCAGCTCGAGGGCCAGGGTCCGCTCGGCCCGCTCCCCGATGACGATGCCGGACCCGTCCCCACCGGCAGAGGGCGGTGCCCCCTCGGCGACGGCGCGCCGGAAGATGGAGCGGATGCGGGCGTGGGCGTACTGGAGGTAGGGGGCGGTGTTGCCGTCCATGGCCAGCATCCGGTCCCAGTCGAACACGTAGTCCCGGAGCCGGTCGTTGGCCAGGTCGGCGTACTTCACCGCCCCGACCCCGACCGCCCTGGCCACCTGGGCCCCGGCCCCCGGGTCCAGCTCCGGGCTCTTGTCCGCCACGACGGCAGCGGCTCGCTCGACGGCCTCGTCCAGCAGGTCGATCAGCTTCACGGTGTCGCCGCTGCGGGTCTTGAAGGGTCGCAGGTCGGGGCCGAGGACGCTGCCGAAGGCCACGTGCTCGGCCCGGCGGCCCTCGCCCAGCCAGCCGGCCTGGACGGCCACCGCGAACACCATCGAGAAGTGCTGGCTCTGGCGAGCGTCGACCACGTACACGAGGCGCTGGCCGCCGAGCTCTCGGACGCGGAAGCGCACGGCGGCCAGGTCGGTGGCGTCGTAGCCGTACCCGCCGTCGCTCTTGCGCACGATGAGGGGGAGCGGCTCTCCGTCACGGCGGGTGAAGCCCGGGGGGAAGGCGCACAGCGCTCCGGCGTCGACCCGCAGCAGGCCTTTGGCCTCGAGCTCGGCCGCGGTGTCCCCCAGCAGGGGGTTGTAGAAGCTCTCGCCCCGAACGTCGGCGTCGGTGAGCGTCACGCCGAGGGCCTGGTAGGCCGCCTCGAAGTGCCGCTTCGACTCGTCGACCAGCAGGCGCCACAGCCGCAGCGTCGTCTCGTCACCGCCTTGGAGGGCGACCACGCGCCGCCGGGCTCGCTCGGCGAACCCGGGGTCGGCGTCGAACTTCTCCCGGGCCTGGCGGTAGAAGCCGTCGAGGTCGCCGATGGAGAGGGTGTCAACGGTGACCTGGGCGCCCAGGTCCACGAGGTGTTCGATGAGCATCCCGAAGGGCGTGCCCCAGTCCCCGAGGTGGTTCTGGCGGATGACCCGGTGACCCAGGAGCTCGAGGACCCGGACGAGGGCGTCGCCGATCACGGTGCTGCGCAGGTGGCCGACGTGCATCTCCTTGGCCACGTTCGGGCCCGAGTAGTCGACCACGACCGTCTCGGGGGCGGCCGCCGGCTCCACGCCCAGGCCGTGGTCCGCCTCGACGGCGGCCAGGCTGGCCGCCAGGTACTCGGGCCCGAGGGTCAGGTTGACGAAGCCGGGCCCCGCGATCACGACGTCGTCGCACACGTCGGCCACGTCGAGGTGCTCGACGATGGCAGCGGCCACGTCGCGAGGGCTGGACCCAAGGCTCGCGGCCAGGCTCATGGCCACGTTGGCCTGGTAGTCCCCGAAGCGCTCCTGTTGCGAGCGACGGAGGACGGGGTCGACCTCCGCGTGCTCGACCCCGAAGGCGGCGGCGATGGCGTCGTGGAACCGCTGACGCAGGGTGGGGAGCGGGCCGGGCACTGAGGGGTCATGGTCGGTGGCAGTGTCGGGCCCCGTCAAACGATGCCCCACTAGCCTCCGAGCCTTGACGCCGCTTCCCCGCCACCTGCTGCCGCTCACCTCCGAGGTCTCCTCCACGGGGCGCTTGGCGCTGGGTGGCGTGGACCTGCTCTCGCTGGTCGAGGAGCACGGCACGCCGCTGTTCGTCTACGACGAGGAGCACCTTCGGCGGTACTGCCGGGACGCGGTGGCCGCCTTCGGCGACGGGGTGGCCTACGCCTCCAAGGCCTTCCTCTGCAAGGCCATGGCCGCCCTCGCTCACGAAGAGGGAATGTGCATCGACGTGTCCACCGGCGGCGAGCTGCACGTGGCCCTCACCGCCGGCGTCCCCGGCCACCGCCTGGTCCTCCACGGCAACAACAAGTCCGAGGAGGAGCTGGCCCGGGCCCTCGACGCCGGAGTGGACCGCATCGTCGTGGACTCCTTCGACGAGATCGACCGGTTGGAGCGCCTCGTGGCGGCTGGCCGCCCGCCGCCGCGGGTGCTGGTGCGGGTCACGCCGGGCATCGAGGCGCACACCCACGAGTACGTGATGACCGGCCAGGAGGACTCCAAGTTCGGCTTCAGCCAGGCCAGTGGGGCGGCCGCGGCTGCTGCCGACCGCCTGGCCTCCTCCTCGGCCGCCGAGCTGGTGGGCGTGCATGCCCACATCGGCAGCCAGATCTTCCTGTTGTCGTCCTTCGTCAAGGCGGTGGACGTCCTCGCCCCGTTCTTCGCCTCCCTCGGCCTGCCGGAGCTCTGCATCGGTGGCGGTCTCGGGGTGGCCTACGTCGAGGGCGAGGACGCCCCCACCATCGCCGCGTGGGCCGAGACCGTGAAGACGGCCTGCGCCGACGCGGGGATTCCCGCCGGCACCCGGATCACGGCCGAGCCCGGCCGGGCCATCGTGGCCTCGGCGGCCGTGACGCTCTACCGGGTGGGGACCATGAAGCAGCTCCCCGGCATCCGCACCTTCGTCTCGGTGGACGGCGGCATGAGCGACAACCCCCGGCCCGTGCTCTACGGGAGCGGGTACGAGGCCTTCCTGCCCCGGGCCACCGACGCCGAGCGCACGCTTGTGGCCACGGTCGTGGGCAAGCACTGCGAGTCCGGCGACGTGGTGGTCCGGGACGCCTGCCTCCCGTTCGACCTGGCCGTGGGTGACGTGGTGGCCACCCCGGTGACGGGCGCCTACGGGCACTCCATGGCATCGAACTACAACAAGGTGCCGAGGCCCCCCGTGGTGTTCGTGTCCGACGGCCGATCTCGGGTGGTGGTGCGGCGCGAGACCCTCGACGACCTCTTGCGCCTCGACGAGTGACCGAAGCCCGTGATCGCCGAGGGGGCGCCACGGGGAGGCATTAGCGTTTTGCGGGTGGACGACTCCCTCCTGCCCCCGGTCAGGGTCGGCGTGCTCGGGTTCGGCAACGTGGGTGCCGCCCTGGTCCAGCTCCTGGTGACGGAGGCGGACGTCATCGCCGAGCGGACCGGTGTCCGCCTCGAGGTGGCCCGGGTGGGGGTGCGCAGCTCGACCAGGGCCCGGGCGGCGGCGCTGCCCGACGCCTACCTGACCACCGACGCCGAGGCCATCGTGGCCGACCCCGACATCGACGTGGTGGTAGAGGTGATCGGGGGGATCGAGCCTGCTCGGGGCCTCATCCTCCACGCCTTGAAGTCGGGCAAGCCGGTCGTCACGGCCAACAAGGAGCTGCTGGCCAACGTGGGCGCCGAGCTGTTCGAGGCGGCGGCCACCTCGGGAGTGGACCTGTTGTACGAGGCGGCGGTGGCCGGCGCCATCCCGCTGATCCGGCCGCTCCGGGAGTCCCTCGCCGGCGAGCGCATCACCCGGGTGATGGGCATCGTCAACGGGACCACGAACTTCATCCTCACTCGCATGACGGAGGACGGCGCCTCCTACGGCGACGCCCTGGCCGAGGCCCAGGGCCTCGGCTACGCCGAGCGCGACCCCACCGCCGACGTGGAGGGCTTCGACGCCGCGGCCAAGGCCGCCATCCTGGCCAGCATCGCCTTCGGCGTGAACGTCGTGGCCGGCGACGTGTACCGGGAGGGCATCAGCGCCGTGACCGCGTCCGACATCGCCTACGCCCGCAGCCTCGGCTACGTCGTCAAGCTGCTGGCCGTCGTGGAGCGCCACGACCCGGCGCCGGCGGCGCCGAACGGCCGGCCGGCGCAGGACAGCACCGTGGCCGTGCGGGTGCACCCGGCCATGATCCCGGCCACCCACCCCCTCTCCGCCGTGCGCGGCTCGTTCAACGCCGTGTTCATCGAAGGTCAGGCGGTGGGCGAGCTCATGCTCTACGGGCGCGGGGCGGGGGGCATGCCCACGGCCAGCGCCGTGCTGGGCGACCTGATCGACGCCGCCCACAACCTGCGGACCGGAGGGGCGGGTCGGACCACCAGCCTGCGCCGGGCCGCCATCCGGCCCATCGACGACCTCCGCTCCGAGTACTACCTGAACATCGACGTGGTCGACCGCCCTGGGGTGCTGGCCGCCGTGGCCGCCGTGTTCGGCGAGCACGGCGTGTCGATCCGCTCCATGGAGCAGGAGGGCCTGGGCGAGGAGGCCCGCCTGGTCTTCATCACCCACGTGGCCTGCGAGCGCGACGTGCAGGCCACGCTGCGGGGACTGGGCCAGCTGGACGTGGTCAAGCGCTTCGGGACGCTGCTGCGAGTCATCGGCGGCCAGTGAACCGCTGGCGAGGCGTGATCGAGGAGTACCGGGACCTCCTGCCGGTCAGCCCGGCCACGCCCGTCGTCACCCTTCAGGAGGGGGGCACCCCCCTCCTTCCCGCCCCGAGGCTGAGCGAGCGGGTGGGCGCCGACGTGTGGCTCAAGTACGAGGGGCTCAACCCCACGGCGTCGTTCAAGGACCGAGGCATGACCCTGGCCATATCGAAGGCGGCCGAGGGGGGAGCCAAGGCGGTGGTGTGCGCGTCCACCGGCAACACCTCGGCGTCGGCCGCCGCCTACGCGGCCCGCGCCGGGCTCACCTGCGCCGTGCTCATCCCCGAGGGCCACATCGCTCTGGGCAAGCTGGCCCAGGCCCTCATCCACGGCGCCCGCGTCCTGCAGATCAGGGGCAACTTCGACGACGCCCTCGAGATCGTCCGGGAGCTGGGGGAGCGGGCCGAGGTCACCGTCGTGAACTCCATCAACCCGTTCCGCATCGAGGGACAGAAGACGGGCGCCTTCGAGGTGGTGGACGCCCTGGGCGACGCCCCCGACGTGCACTGCATCCCGGTCGGCAACGCCGGCAACATCACCGCCTACTGGAAGGGCTACCTCGAGTACCGCCAGGCCGGCCGGTGCTCCAAGCTGCCGACCATGGTCGGGTTCCAGGCCGCCGGTGCGGCCCCCATCGTCGAAGGCCATCCCATCGACCACCCCGAGACCGTGGCCACCGCCATCCGGATCGGCCGCCCGGCCTCGTGGTACGGCGCCACCGCCGCCACACAGGAGTCCGGAGGGGGCGTGTACGCCGTGAGCGACGACGAGATCCTCGACGCCTACCGGTTCCTGGCCGCCGGGGAGTCCGTGTTCTGCGAACCGGCCTCGGCCGCCGCCGTGGCCGGGCTGCTCAAGGTCGGCGCTCCGGAAGGGGCAACGGTGGTGTGCGTGCTCACCGGCCACGGCCTCAAGGACCCCGACATCGCCATCGGCCAGATCGCCGTGCCCACCGCCGTGGAGGCCGACTACGGCGCCATCCGGACCGAGCTGGGCGTCTGAGGAGGGCCGGCGCGTCCGCCGGCCATCGCTTCCGGCCAGCCCCCATACGGCGCCCCGCCCAGAGCCCGGCGAAAGAGCGAATGGCAGGTAGAATGGCGGGTCCCGTGCGGATCCTCGTGCTGGTCGACGGCGAGCACCACCCCCCCGTCGTGCGGGCCGCCATCGACCACGTCCCCCACCGCGTGCCGGGCGCCACGGTGGTGGGCGCCGCCCTGGTGGGCGGCACCGAGAAGCTGGGCGACGGGCACCTGGCGGATCTGTCGGTCCCCGTCGTCAGCGGGGCCACGCCGGAGGAGGCGCTCGGCGCCGGCCTGGCCCGCTTCTCGCCGGAGCTGGTCTACGACCTGTCGGACGAGCCCGTGCTCGACGCCCGCACGCGGATGCGGCTCGTGGCCCGTGCCTTGGCCGCCGGCGCCTCCTACGAGGGGGCCGACTTCCGCTTCGACCCTCCGCCGCGGCCCGTCCTGGCCACGAAGCCGTCGCTGGCGGTGATCGGCACCGGAAAGCGCGCCGGGAAGACGGCGGTGACGGCCCATCTGGCCCGTCTGCTCCGCACCCGCGGCACGGCTCCCGTCGTGGTGGCCATGGGCCGAGGCGGCCCGGCCGAGCCGGAGCTCGTGGACCCCTCCCGATTCGATCTGTCGCCCGAGGGCCTCGTGGCCCTGGCCGACTCCGGTCGCCACGCCGCCAGCGACCACATCGAGGACGCCGTGATGGCGGGCGTGGTCACCATCGGTACCAGGCGATGTGGGGGGGGCATGGCCGGCGCCCCCGCAGTCGACGCCTTCGGGGCGGGCGTGGCGCTGGCCAATCGCCGCCCCGAGGCGCTGCTCCTGCTGGAGGGCAGCGGCCAGTGCATACCGCCCTTGCACGCCGACGCCACCGTGTTGGTGCTGGACGCCACGGCCGAGCCGGAGCTGGTCTTCGGGTATCTGGGGGCCTATCGTGTCTTGCTGAGCGACCTGATCGTGGTTACCATGGGCCCGACATCGCTCGCCGACTCGGGTGCACGTACCTCCTTCGAGGGGGACGTCCGGCGGTTGGCGCAAGGGGTTTCGACCGAAGCGACTTCGGGCAAAGAGCCATCGATCGTCCTGGTCTCGCTGCGGCCAACCCCCCTCGCTCCGATCTCCGGACGCCGTGTCTTCTATGCCACCACGGCCCCGGCGACCGCTAGAGAGCACTTGGCGGCGCACCTCGAGGACGAGCACGGCGGCAAGGTCATCGGCAGTTCGCACCACCTCGCGAACCGCTCGCTGCTGGCGGCGGATCTCGAGGCGGCGGCAGACGCCGAGGTCCTCGTCGTCGAGCTCAAGGCGGCGGCGGTCGACCTCGTGGCGAGGTTCGCCCTCGAGCGGGGCATGGAAGTGGTGTTTTGCGACAACCGGGTCGTGGCCAGCAGCGGCGACGGCTCCTTCGACGAACTGGGGTTGGCCACGGCTGATCTCGCCATCGGACGATTCTCACCTTGAACAAGACCACCCAACGTCACGTCGTCATCAGTGGCCAGGAGTACGAGCTTCCCTACTCCAAGGGCCTGATGGCCTCGCGGATCATGGCCACCGGGCTGGCTCCGGCGCGGGCCTTCCGCGTGGCCGAGCTGGTGGAGGAGCACCTTCACGCTCTGCAGCGGACGGGCATCTCGGTCGGAGAGCTCAACGACCTCGTCCTCGGCGTGCTGCGGGAGGAGGTGGGCGACCGCTATGCCGGCTCCTTCGCCAAGTGGCAGCTGGTCACCCAGCTCGACGTCCCGCTGGTCGTGCTGATCGGCGGTGCCACGGGGGTGGGGAAGTCGACCATCGCCACCATGCTGGCCAACCGGCTGGGCATCACCCGCGTCGTTCCCACCGACGCCGTCCGCGAGGTCATGCGGGCCATGTTCAGCGAGGAGCTGATGCCCACCCTCCACACCTCCTCGTTCGACGCCGCCCGCCTGGTCCGTCACCCGCTGCCCAGGAGCGCCGACCCGGTGATCATCGGTTTCCGGGAGCAGGCCTCGGCCGTGGCCGTGGGCATCGAGGCGCTCATCGCTCGGGCCGCCGAGGAGGGCACGGATCTCATCGTCGAGGGCGCCCACGTGGTGCCCGGCTTCGTGGACGAGACCCCCTTCAAGGGCCGGGCCGTGGTGGTGCCCCTCGTCGTCACGGTCGACGACGAGGAGCTGCACCGGAGCCACTTCGTCGTGCGGTCCGAGGAGGTGCGCAGCCGGCCCTCCGAGCGCCAGCTCGAGTTCTTCGGCAGCATCCGTAAGCTCCAGAAGTACGTAAAGTCGCTGGCGTTGCAACACGGCGTCCCGATCGTCCCGTCGTACAACCTCGACGCGACGCTCTCCCAGGTCATCGACCTGGTGGTGAACCAGGCCATCGAGGCCGTCCCCCGAGCAGCACAAGACCCCCTACCCCCCACAGAGGCAAGCAAGCGAGGTGCACGATGAGCGGAGAGCAACAGCTCGAGCGCTCGGTACTGGAGAGCAAGGAGCGAGACGAGCTCCACGCCATCGCCGAGGCGATGGGCCTGAAGCCGGCATCGCGGACGGCGAAGTCGACCCTCGTCGGCCAGATCCTGAAGGCCACCGGTGTGGACAACGGCGACGCTCCCAAGCGGCAACGGGGGGGGCGGACCAGGGATTCCGGGAACGGCTCCCAGGGGACCGCCACCGAGGACGCGCCCGAGGTCAGGCCGGAACCGGTGGCCGAGGTGCCCGCCCCGGAGGCCCCCCAGGAGGCGGCGCCGCCCGAGGCGACGGCCGGCACCGCCCCCTCCACCGACGCCGGAGGTGAGCCCCCCGTCACGGCCCAGGGCGGCGACCGGACGCCGGCGGCAGAGTCGAGCGTGCAGACCGAGCCTCCCCGGGAGCAGCAACGGAGCGACCGCGGCCCCAGGGAGCAGCAGCGTCAGTGGGACGGCACCGCCCCCAACGAGCCCGGCAACCGCCGAAACCGGCGTCGTCGGGGCCGCGACCGCGACCGCGAGAAGGGCGAGCGCGACCTGCAGGGCGGTGGCCAGGAGCAGCAGTTCCAGGGCGAGCCGGTGCCCGTGGCCGGCCTCCTCGACCTGAACGACCAGGGGTACGGGTTCTTGCGGACCAAGGGCTATCTGTCCAGCCAGGGCGATGTGTACGCCTCCATCAGCCAGGTCCGTCGCTTCGCCCTGCGCAAGGGTGACCACATCGAGGGCGCCAGCCGACCGGCTGGCAGCAGCGAGAAGTACCCGGCCCTCCTGCGCATCGACCGCGTCAACGGGCTCACCGCCGACGAGGCGCGCCAGCGGCCGCGCTTCGAGGACCTCACGCCGTTGTTCCCGGACGAGAAGCTGCGCCTCGAGATCCCCGGCGACACCGCCAACATGGTGGCCCGCATCGTCGACCTGATCTCTCCCATCGGCAAGGGCCAGCGCGGCCTCATCGTGTCCCCGCCCAAGGCGGGCAAGACCACGGTGCTCAAGCAGATCGCCCACTCCATCGAGGCCAACAACCCCGAGGTCCACCTCATGGTCCTGCTGGTGGACGAGCGCCCGGAGGAGGTCACCGACATGCGTCGCTCGGTGCAGGGCGAGGTGGTCGCCTCCACCTTCGACCGGCCCTCGGACGAGCACACCGCGGTGGCCGAGCTGGCCATAGAGCGGGCCAAGCGCATGGTGGAGCTGGGTCGGGACGTGGTGATCGTCCTCGACGGCATCACCCGGCTGGCCCGTGCCTACAACCTGGCGGCACCGGCGTCGGGCCGCATCCTCTCGGGCGGAGTGGACTCGGGGGCCCTCTACCCGCCCAAGCGGTTCTTCGGCTCCGCCCGCAACATCGAGGAGGGCGGCTCCCTGACCATCCTGGCCACCGCCCTGGTCGAGACCGGCTCTCGCATGGACGAGGTGATCTTCGAGGAGTTCAAGGGCACGGGGAACATGGAGCTGCGCCTCGACCGGAAGCTGGCCGAGCGCCGCATCTATCCCGCCATCGACGTCAACGCCTCCTCGACTCGCCACGAGGAGCTGCTGTTCGAGCGCACGCAGCTGCAGCAGGTGTGGAAGCTGCGCCGGGTGCTGAACGCGCTGGGCAGCGAGGGCAGCGCCGCCGCCGGCCTCGAGCTGCTCATGGACAAGATCAAGACCACCAAGAGCAACGACGAGTTCCTCGCCGACATCGCCAAGGGACCCACCCCGGCGGTGTGAGGAATAGGGGCGTGTTCGGGGCAGGTAGGACAGCAGGGACGACGGGAGACGCCATGAAGGCCGACATCCATCCGCACTACGACGAGGCCACCGTGAGGTGTTCCTGCGGGAACTCCTTCACCACCTCGTCGACCAAGAAGGACCTCCACGTGGAGCTGTGCAACGAGTGCCACCCCTTCTACACGGGCCGCCAGAAGCTGGTGGACACCGGCGGGCGGGTCGAGCGCTTCGAGCGGCGCTACGGGCGGCGGGGGGGCAAGGCCAAGGCCTAGCCGGCTCGGCTTCGAGCCCGCCACGAGCCCTGTGACGGTGGACGTCGCCCGCCGCCAGGCGCTCCTCGACGCCAAGCTGCGCGCCCTCGTCTCCGACCGCTGGGGGCCACTGCCCCCCACCGCCAGCCGCGGCACGTTCCCCGGGGGGGCCACCATCCGCCACGAGGGCAGCGGTTGGGTGCTGGCCCAGGACCAGCCGGAGCGGGCCCTCGGCGCGGCGCTGGCCTGGGCCTCGCAGGCCGGCGTGGACCACCTCCACGTCCTGGCCGAGGCCTCGGCCGGCCTGCTGGCCCGGCGGGCCGCCGCCTTCTCCCGCCCGCCGGCGGTGTGGCTGGTCGAGGGCAGGAACGTCGTTCCCGCTGCCCCCGAGGAGCTGACACCGCAGGCCCCCGTACCGCCCGAGGTGGCCTCCCTGGCCGCCATGCTCGAGGACGCCGGCGTCGAGCCGGTGGTCGAGCACGGCCTGCTCCTGGGCGAGGTGCTCGGCCTCGAGGTCGTGCGGGTGGTGGCCGAGGACTTCGGGCCCCGCCTGGAGGTCGGCGTCGGCCGGTTCGACCGCGACCTGCACCGCCTCGTCCATCCCGACCGCGCTCCCCAAGAGGCGCTGGCGGCCGCCGCCGCTCTGGTCCGCAGGTTGCGCCGAGCAGGGGCCCCCAGCCACCAGGCCAACCAGCTGGCCAAGGAGCGTTGGCTGCGGGCCGTGGTGGTGGCCCACCCCGAGCTGGTGGGCGCCACCTCACTTGCACCTGTGCCGTCGCCTGTGCTTCGGGCCAACCTGCGCCAGCGGGCACCCGCCCCTGCCGCCGGCCTCGATCTGCGGGGCGACCCGGTGCTGGCGGTGTGCTCCACCGGCATCGACCTCGACCTGGTGCCGGTCGCCGCCGACGCCCGTCTGGCCGACGAGCGCCGGCCCCGGCTGGTGCTGGTCGTGCCCGAGGCCGACGACCACCCCTTCACCCGGGAGCTGGCCTCGGCCTTGGCCGAGCCGGCCGAGGTGGTGGCGGTGCCGGGCGACTGGCGGCGCCTCGGCTCGTTGTAGCGACTCGACGGGGGTGCGACAGTCGCCCCGCCGAACGGAGTGCCCCGGGCCCGGACCGGACCGGAGGAATATCCTGGGGGTCGTGCTGGAACGGCTCGAAGGCCTCGAACGTGAGTACGCGCAGGTCAGCGAGCAGATGAACGACCCCGCCGTCTTCGGGGACCAGCGGGCGCTGCGGCGCACGGGACGGCGCCTGAAGGAGCTGGAACCCGTCGTGGCCGCCTACCGTCGGTACCGTCAGGTGGCCGAGGACCTGGCCGCCGGCGGCGAGATGCTGCGAGAGGCCAGCGGCGAGGACCGCGAGCTCCTGCGGGCCGAGCTCGACGACCTCGAGGCCACCAGGGATCGCCTGGAAGACGAGCTCAAGCTCCTGCTCGTGCCCAAGGACCCCAACGACGACCGGAACGTCATCGTCGAGATCCGGGGAGCGGAGGGAGGCGAGGAGGCCAACCTCTTCGCCAAGGACCTGTTCGACATGTACCTGCGCCATGCCGACCGCCTGGGCTGGAGCCACGAGGTGCTGGGCGCCGACCCGTCGGACAAGGGCGGCTTCAACGAGGTCAGCTTCCTGCTCAGGGGTGACGGCGTCTGGAGCCGGATGAAGCACGAGGGCGGCCCCCACCGGGTGCAGCGGGTACCGGTCACCGAGTCCCAAGGCCGCATCCACACCTCGTCGGCCACCGTGACGGTGCTGCCCGAGGCCGAGGAGGTCGACGTGGCCATCGACCCCCAAGAGCTCAAGATCGACGTCTACCGCTCGACGGGCCCGGGTGGCCAGTCGGTCAACACCACCGACTCGGCCGTGCGCATCACCCACCTGCCCTCCGGGATCGCGGTGGCCATGCAGGACGAGAAGAGCCAGATCCAGAACCGGGCCAAGGCCATGCAGGTGCTGCGGGCCCGGCTCCTCAAGGCCGAGCAGGACCGCCAGGCGGCGGCCCAGTCCGAGCAGCGCCGCAACCAGGTAGGAGGAGGCGGCCGGTCCGAGAAGATCCGGACCTACAACTTCAAGGAGAACAGGGTCACCGACCACCGCATCGGCCTGACGCTGTACAAGCTGGACAAGGTGCTGATGGGCGAGCTCGACGAGCTGACCGAGGCGCTCATCGCCGACGAGCGCGCCCGCCAGCTCCAAGGGGCGTGACGCCGCCACCCGGTCCCGGGCCGTGACGACGTGGCGCCAGCTCCTGGCCGAGGCGAGAGCCCGGCTCGGCTCGCTCCTCGAGGCGCGCCGCATCGTGGAGCGGGCGTCGGGCTACGAGGGGGCGGAGTACCACTCCGGCCTCGACGAGCCGGTGACCACCAGGGCGCTCGCCCACTTCGACGACATGATCCGGCGCCGGGCGGCGGGAGAGCCCCTCCAGTACGTCCTCGGCGTGTGGGGGTTCCGCTCCCTCGACCTGCTGGTCGACGGGCGGGTCCTGATCCCTCGACCCGAGACCGAGGCGGTGGTGGAGGTGGCGCTGGCCGAGCTGCGCGGCCTGGGGCCCGGGCGCCCGGTGGTCGTCGACCTGGGCACCGGCTCGGGCGCCATCGCCTTGTCGGTGGCCTCCGAGGTGCCCGGAGCCCAGGTCTGGGCCACGGAGCGTTCCCTCCCCGCCCTGGCCGTGGCCCGGGCCAACCTGGCCGGCCTCGGCCAGGCCGGCACCGGGGTGCGCCTGGCCGAGGGCTCCTGGTTCACCGCCCTGCCGCCCATCATGCGGGGCCGGGTCGACCTGGTGGTCTCCAACCCGCCCTACGTGGCCGAGCGGGAGGTTCCGGACCTCCCCCCCGAGGTGGCGCGCTGGGAGCCGGTGGAGGCGCTGGTGGGTGGCCCGACCGGCCTGGAACAGGTGGAGGCCATCGTGTCCGAGGCGCCCTCGTGGCTGCGTCGCCCCGGCGCGCTGGTGGTGGAGCTGGCCCCGCACCATGCCGCCGCCGCCGTGACCCTCGCCTACGAGTCCGGGTTCTCGGAGGCCGAGGTGCGCCCCGACCTGTCCGGACGACCACGCGCCCTGGTGGCCCGAGTCGGGTGAGGATCGTCCCCGTCGCCGACCCGCCCGAGCCGGGAGTGGTCGAGGTGGCGGCCCGGGCGTTGACCTCGGGCCAGATCGTGGGCCTGCCCACCGACACCGTCTACGGTTTGGGCGCCGACGCCTTCGACGCCGTCGCCGCCGGCCGCCTCTTGGCCGCCAAGCGCCGCCCCGCCCTGGTCGGGGTGGCGGTACTGGTGGCGGACGAGGATCAGGCCGAGTCCCTGGCCGAATCGGTCCCCCCCGTCGCCCGTGTGCTGATGAGCCGGTTCTGGCCGGGGGCGCTGACCATCGTGGTCCGCGGCCGGGCGACGCTGCCGCCTCACGTCGGGGCGGGTGACGCCACCATCGGCGTCCGCTGCCCGGCCCACCCGGTCCCGCTGGCGCTCTCCCGGGCGGTCGGCCCTCTGGCCACGACCAGTGCCAACCTCCACGGCCAGCCCACGCTGACCACGGCGGCCGCTGTGGCCGCCACCTTCGGCGAGTCCGTGCCCCTCGTCCTCGACGGGGGCACCTGCGTCGGGAGCCCCTCCACCGTCGTGAGGTGCACCGGTGAGCAGCCCGAGCTGGTGCGGGAGGGCCGGATCCCCTGGATCGAGGTGAGGCGCGCCCTCCGAGGAGGGAGAGAGGGCTGAACGGCGCCCCCTCTGCTGCCTAGACTCGGCCCATCGACATCCTCATCCTGTGCACCGGCAACATCTGCCGCTCGCCCATGGCCGAGGCCTTCCTCCGCCACCGTCTCCAGGAGCTCGGGGTCGAGGCGCGGGTGCACTCCGCTGGGCTGCTCGACACCGGGCGCCCGGCCAGCGCCGAAGGCATCAGGGCCATGGGCGCATGGGGCCTGGACACCTCGGCGCACCGGAGCCGGCGGATGACCGCCGAGCTGGTGGCCAGGGCCGACCTGGTCGTGGGCATGGCCAGGGAGCACGTCAGGGAAGCGGCCCTGCTCTCCCCGGAGGCCTGGTCGAAGACGTTCACGATCAAGGAGCTCGTGCGGCGCGGAGAGCAGGTGGGGCCCAGGGCCTCCGGCCAGCCCTTCGACGAGTGGCTGGCCAAGCTCCACGCCGGCCGGGCCCGCTCGGACCTGCTGGGATCGTCGCCCGACGACGACGTGGCCGACCCGATCGGGCTGGGCCCGGAGCAGTACCGCCGCACGGCGGTCGAGATCGACGAGCTCGTGGCCCGTCTGGTGGAGCTGGGATGGGGAGGAGAACACTGATGCGCATCGCCATCGGCGCCGACCACGCCGGGTACCCGCTCAAGGAGCACCTGGTCGGCGTGCTCGAGAGCCTCGGCCACGAGGTGGACGACCACGGCACCCACAGCGAGGAGTCGGTGGACTACCCGCCGATCTGCGCCGCCGTGGGCAGGGCCGTGGCCCAGGGCGACGCCGACCGCGGCATCGTCCTCGGCGGGAGCGGCCAAGGCGAGCAGATCGCCGCCAACAAGGTGCGAGGCGTGAGGGCCGCGCTGTGCAACGACTTGTACACCACCCGCCTCTCGCGGGAGCACAACGACGCCAACGTGCTGGCCGTGGGCGCCCGGATCGTCGCGCCCGGCCTGGCCGACGAGATCCTGAACCTGTGGCTGGACACCGAGTTCGAGGGTGGCCGGCACTCGGCCCGCCTCGAGCAGATCGCCGAGATCGAGAGCGGGCCGTGACGTCGCCTCGGGCGGGGAGGGATCTCGACCCTGAGCTCTTCGGCATCATCGACCAGGAGCTCGAACGCCAGAACACCACCCTGCAGCTGATCGCCTCGGAGAACTTCACCTCGTCGGCCGTGCTCGAGGCCACCGGCTCGGTCCTCACCAACAAGTACTCCGAGGGATACCCGGGCAAGCGGTACTACGGCGGGAACCAGTACGCCGACGCCGCCGAGGACCTGGCCCGAGAGCGGGCCAAGCAGCTCTTCGGGGCCGAGCACGCCAACGTCCAGCCCCACGCCGGGGCCAACGCCAACATGGCGGTGTACCTCGGACTCCTGGAGCCCGGTGACACCGTGCTCGGGATGCGACTGGACCAGGGCGGCCACCTCACCCACGGCTCGCCCGTGAACGCCAGCGGCCGGCTCTACCGCTTCGTCTCCTACGGCGTCACCCAGAGCGACGAGCGCATCGACCACGACCAGGTGGCGGAGCTGGCCCGGGCCGAGCGGCCGAGGATGATCGTGGCCGGAGCCACCGCCTATCCCCGCATCATCGACCCCGAGCCCTTCCGGCGCATCGCCGACGAGGTGGGCGCCCTGTTCCTCTTCGACGCCGCCCACGTGGCCGGCCTCATCGCCGGGGGCGTCCACCCCAACCCGGTTCCGGTGGCCGACGTGGTGACCTTCACCACCCACAAGACGCTGCGCGGTCCGCGCGGCGGCTGCATCCTGAGCAAGGCGGAGCACGCCCGCGCCGTGGACAAAGCCGTGTTCCCCGGTCTCCAGGGCGGCCCCCTCGACCACGTCATCGCCGCCAAGGCGGTGGCCTTCCGAGAGGCGGCCCAACCCGCGTTCGCGCAGTACGCGGCCCAGATCGTGGCCAACGCCCGGGCGCTGGCCGAGGCGCTGGCCGGCGAGGGCTTCCGCCTGGTCTCGGGGGGAACGGACAACCACCTCATGCTGGTGGACCTTCGCACCTTCGACCCGGAGCTCACGGGGAAGGAGGCCCAGGAGGTGCTCGACCGAGCCGGCATCACCCTCAACAAGAACCAGATCCCCGGAGACCCCCGCTCGCCGTTCGTCACCAGCGGCCTGCGCATCGGCACCGCCGCCGTCACCACGGCGGGGATGGGCTCGAGCGAGATGGCCGAGATCGCTCGGCTCCTGGGCCGAGCGCTCTGCCACCGCTCCAGCGCCGGAGAGCTGACCGCCATCCGCGACGACGTGGCCGTGCTCTGCTCGAAGTTCCCGCCGTACCCGCCTGGGCCTGGGCCACGCTGAGTGGTCGGCTACGGCGCCGTCCTGGTGGTGGCGGCGCTCTCCACCTACGTCTTCGCCTTTGGCGTGCGCCGGGTGGCCGTGCGGGTCGGTGCGGTGGTCCTCCCCGACGAGCGCAAGGTCCACGCCTCGCCCACCCCCACGGTGGGGGGCGCCGCCATGTTCTTCGCCTTCCTGCTGGCCATGTGGGTGGCCTCGCAGATCCCCCAGTTCGAGCCGGTGTTCACGGGTTCGTCCGAGCCTCTCGGCGTGGTGCTGGCGGCCTGCGTCATCTTCGTCCTGGGACTGGCCGACGACTTCTGGGAGGTCTCCGCCCCGGCCAAGCTGGCCGGGCAGGTGCTGGCCGGCAGCGTCCTCTACTTCCTCGGGGTCACCATGTTCTACTTCCGGGTGCCCTTCGCCGACTTCATCGTGCTCTCGCCGGACCTGGCCCCGCTGGCCACCGTGCTGTGGGTGGTGGCCATCGCCAACGCGGTGAACCTCATCGACGGCCTCGACGGCCTGGCGGCCGGGATCGTGGCCATCGCCGCCGCCGCCTTCTTCGTCTACGGCGACCGCCTCTTCGACGCCGGCCTGCTCGGTGGCGAGAACGTCGGCCCCCTGGTGGCGGTGGTGGCCTGCGGGATCTGCCTGGGCTTCCTGCCCCACAACTTCCACCCCGCCCGCATCTTCATGGGGGATTCGGGAGCCATGCTGCTCGGGCTGTTGATGGCGGCGTCGACCATGGTGGTCGGTGGCCGCACCGCCGACCAGTTCTCGGGTCAGACCTACTTCTTCTTCGCCCCCATGTTCATCCCGCTCATCGTGCTCGGCGTGCCGATCCTCGACACCGCCTTCGCCATCGTGCGCCGCACCGTTCGCCGGGCCGGCGTCTCCACGCCCGACAAGGAGCACCTGCACCATCGATTGATGCGGCTCGGCCACGGCCACCGCAGGTCGGTCGTCATCCTGTGGGCCTGGACCGCCATCCTGTCCGGGCTGGTGCTCTTCCCGACCTTCACGAACGAGGGGAACGCGGTGATCCCTTTCGCCGTCGCCGGCCTCGGCGTGGTCCTCTACACGCTGTTCTCCCCCGGGGCGCGCCGCAGGGGAGAGGCCCAGGTGGAGGCAGCCACCGGCGACGTGGTGGAGGCACCGACCAACGTGGTGGCCCTGGCCGAGCGACGCCGGAGCGCCGGCGGCTCGTCATGAGACTTGCGGCCGTGGGCACTGGCCCGTAGATTCCGGCGGGAAGGGGCACGGGTTGGACAACGGCGACAAGCGAGCACTCTACAACGGCTTCGGGGACGCGTTGGCGCGGGCCGTGGAGTTCGTGGCCGTGCCGGCCGTCTTCGGGATCCTCGGCCACCTCGTGGACGGTCTGGCCGGTACGGAGCCTCTGTTCACCGTCGTGCTCGTGGTCTTCGCCCTGGCCGGCACGTTCGTCCGCAGCTATTACGCCTACGAGGCGGCCATGAAGGAGCACGAGGCTCGGGCCACGTGGCGCCGTTCTCAGGCACCGCCGGCTCCGGGCGGCGTCGGGGGCCCCACCGCGGCGACGAGGCAGGGTTGGGCCCCGGCCGGGGAGAGAGGACGAGCATGAACTCGGCCCCGCTGTTCGCCCCGGCCCCTGGCAGCCCGGCAGTCGAGCGCCAGCTCGTGAGCGACATGGTCCGTCGGGTCCTGCCGGTGACGCCGGTGATCCTGCTCGTCGCCGGCCTCGTCGGCGGGACCGACGGCGCCCTGACGGTGGGCTTCGGCCTGGCGCTGGTGGTGGTGAACTTCGCCCTTTCGGCGGCACTGCTGAGCTGGGCCGGGCGGCACTCGATCGCCCTGCTGATGGGTACGGCCCTGTTCGGCTATCTGCTGCGCATGGGCCTCGTGGCCCTCGCCATCTACGCCGTGAAGGACCAGTCCTGGGCCCAGCTGGGCCCGCTCGCCGTCACCATCCTCGTCACTCACCTCGGCCTGCTGTGGTGGGAGACTCGCCACCTGTCGCTGACGCTGGCCTTCCCCGGCGTCAAGCCCAGGCAAGGAGACTGACCATGGAGTTCCCGCCCGTCGCCCACCTGACCGAATGGCCGACGCTGTTCGGCAAGGGCCTCTTCGCCGTGAACAAGGTGGTGCTGCTCACCATCCTGGCCGCCATCATCACCTTCTTGTTCTTCTTCGTGGCCGGGCGGCGGGGGTCCCTGGTGCCCCGGGGCATCCAGAACCTGGCCGAGCGGACGGTGGAGTTCGTGCAGGAGGGGATCATCCTGCAGACCATTGGGCCGGGCGGTCTCCACTGGACCCCGTTCCTGCTCACGATGTTCGCCTTCATCTTCGTGTGCAACCTCTTCGAGGTGATCCCGATCATCCAGATGCCCCCGACGGCGCGCATGGCGTTGCCCGCCTTCCTGGCCATCCTCGTCTGGTTCCTGTTCAACATCGTCGGCATCAAGCACCAGGGCTTCTTCGGCTACTTCAGGACGATGCTGTTCCCGCCGGGCGTGCCCAAGGCGCTGTACATCCTGGTGACGCCCATCGAGTTCGTCTCCACCCTCCTCGTGCGGCCGCTCTCGCTGTCCGTGCGGCTCTTCGCCAACATGTTGGCCGGCCACCTCCTCCTGGTGAGCTTCGCCGTCATCAGCGCCGCCCTGTTCAAGGCGACCATCGTCGGCGCCCTCCTTCCCGGCGCCCTCCTCGTCGCCCTCAACGGGTTCGAGGTCCTGGTCGCCGGGCTGCAGGCCTTCATCTTCACCATCCTCGCCGCCGTGTACATCGGCGAGTCCATGAATCCCGAGCACTAGGAGGCTCCATGTCGGCAGCACTCAACTTTCTGGCCCAGGCGGGCGGCGGCGACCCGAGCAAGGGCCTCACCGCCATCGGGCGCGGCATTGTCTACGGCGGGGCCGCCATCGGCCCGGGCATCGGCATCGGGTTGGTGGTGGGCAACGCCATCACGGCCATGGCCCGCCAGCCCGAGGCGGCCGGCATGGTGCGCACCACGATGTTCCTGGGCATCGCCTTCACGGAGGCGCTGGCGCTGTTCGGGTTCGTCCTCTCGTTCATCGTCAAGGGCGCATAGGAGGCCGTCGTGCGCAGAATCGTGGCA
Organism: Actinomycetota bacterium; assembly: GCA_030776745.1. GTDB lineage: Bacteria > Actinomycetota > Acidimicrobiia > Acidimicrobiales > JALYHF01. The sequence goes on from JALYHF010000011.1 coordinate 23,964, forward strand.
ACCATCCTCCTCGCCGGAATGGGCGTCTTCGGCCTCGCCGGGGCCGCCGCCGCCCAGGAGAAGGGCCCGAAGATCCCCGAGGAGAGCAAGCACTGCATCGAGAAGCTGGAGAAGGGAGGGGCCCTGGAGGAGTGCCAGGAGGCGCCCAGCCCCATCATGCCGGAGCCCAAGGAGATCGTCTGGCAGTCGCTCTCCTTCATCGTCCTCCTCGGGCTCCTCTGGAAGTTCGCCTATCCCAGCGTCAAGAAGACGATGGAGGCGCGGGCCGACCGCATCCGCGAAAACCTCGACGAGGCCGACCGGGTCAAGAGCGAGGCCCACACCATCCTGGAGGAGTACCAGCGCCAGCTGGCCGACGCCAAGAACGAGTCCAACCGCATCATCGAGGAGGCTCGCCAGACGGCGGACCAGCTGAGGAAGGACCTGGTGCAGCGGGCGGAGGCCGAGGTGGGCGAGTTGCGCCAGCGCGCCCAGGACGACATCCGCACCGCCCAGGAACGGGCGACGGCCGACCTGCAGGCCCGCGTGGGCGCCCTGGCCATCGAGCTGGCCGAGAAGGTGGTTGAGTCCAGCCTCGACCGTGAGGCCAACATGCGCCTCATCGAGAGCTACATCCAGCAGGTCTCGCAGCGCTGATGGCCACCACCGACGACCGCGTCGACGCCTACGCCACCGCTCTGTTCGCCGTCGCCCTGGCCGAGGGCCAGCTGGAGACGGTGGAGGAGGAGCTGTTCCGGGTGGCCCGCACCTTCGAGGGCAACGACGACCTGCGGTCGAAGCTCACGGACGAGGCCATCCCGGTGGATCGCCGGCAGGGCATCGTGGAGGACCTCCTCGGGGGCCGGGCATCGCCGGTGACCACCGCCCTGGTGTCCTTCGTGGTGGGCGCCGGTCGGGCCCGGCACCTGCCCGCCATCGTCGACAAGTTGGTCGAGCAGGCGGCCCAGCAGCGATCCGAGGCGGTGGCCGAGGTCCGCTCTGCCATTCCCCTCGACGGCGACCAGCGCGCCCGGCTGGCCGAGGCCCTCTCCAGCGCCACCGGCAAGCAGGTGAGCATCAAGACCGTCGTCGACCCGAGCATCCTCGGCGGGATCGTCGCCGAGATCGGCGACACGGTCATCGACGGCTCCGTCCGACACCGACTCGACCAACTGAAGGAATCCCTGTAATGGCAGACACGGACACGTTCGAAATCAGCGCCGACGACATCGCGGCTGTCCTCGACAAGCGGCTGAAGGACTACAAGCCCAGCCTCTCGCAGGCCGAGGTGGGGCGGATCGTCGAGGTGGGCGACGGCATCGCCCGGGTGTCGGGACTGCCCAGCGCCGCCGTCAACGAGCTGCTCGAGTTCGAGGGCGGCGCGGTGGGTCTGGCCCTCAACCTGGACGAGGAGTCAATCGGTGCCGTCATCCTGGGCGACATCGAGCACATCCAGGAGGGCCAGTCGGTGAAGGCGAGCGGGAGGATCCTCTCGGTCCCGGTGGGCGACGCCCTGCTGGGCCGGGTGGTGAACGCCCTGGGCGAGCCCATCGACGGCAACGGTGCCATCAACTCGGACGAGACCCGCCGCCTCGAGGTGCAGGCCCCCGGGATCACCGGCCGCCAGCCCGTGAAGGAGCCCCTTCAGACCGGGATCAAGGCCATCGATTCCATGACCCCCATCGGTCGGGGCCAGCGCGAGCTGATCATCGGCGACCGCAAGACGGGCAAGACCACCGTCGCCCTCGACACCATCATCAACCAGCGGGGGCTGGACGTGAAATGCATCTACGTGGCCGTCGGCCAGAAGGGCTCCACGGTGGCCCAGACGGTGGCCACGCTCGAGAAGTTCGGTGCCCTCGAGTACACGGTGGTGGTGAGCGCCCCCGCCTCCGACCCGGCGCCCTACAAGTACCTCGCCCCCTACTCCGGCTGCGCCATGGGCCAGCACTGGATGGACGCCGGCGACCATGCCCTGATCGTCTACGACGACCTGTCGAAGCAGGCGGAGGCCTACCGCCAGATCTCGCTCCTGTTGCGGCGCCCACCCGGTCGGGAGGCCTACCCCGGCGACGTGTTCTACCTGCACAGCCGGCTCCTGGAGCGGGCGGCCAAGCTGTCGGACGACCTCGGCAAGGGGTCGTTGACCGCCCTGCCCATCATCGAGACCAAGGGGGGCGACGTCTCGGCCTACATCCCCACCAACGTGATCTCGATCACCGACGGCCAGATCTACCTGGAGACCGACCTGTTCAACTCGGGCGTGCGCCCGGCGATCAACGTGGGCATCTCGGTCTCCCGGGTGGGCAGCTCGGCCCAGGTCAAGGCCATGAAGAAGGTCTCCGGCACGCTGAAGACCGACCTGGCCCAGTTCCGCGAGCTCGAGTCCTTCGCCACGTTCGGCTCCGAGCTGGACAAGTCCTCGCAGGCCACCCTCGACCGGGGGTACCGCCTGACCGAGCTGTTGAAGCAGTCCCTCAACTCCCCGCTGGCCGTGGAGGAGCAGGTGGTGTCCGTCCTGGCCGGCACCGGCGGCTACCTCGACCCCTTCCCGGTCGACGACGTGCAGCGCTTCGAGAAGGAGCTGATCGAGTACGTCCGCACCCGTCACGGCGACATGCTGGACACCATCAAGGAGAAGGGCGAGCTGCCCGACGGCCTGGAGGACGCCATCAAGGCCTTCGCCGAGCAGTTCCAGATCAGCGAGGACGCCGAACAGGAGGAGCCGAAGGCCAAGTCCGACGAAGACGGCTCCGACGACGACGGTGGCTCGGAGGCCAAGTCCGAGGACGAGGGCTCCGAGGCCTCGGAGTAAGGGATGGCCGCCGGCAAGGAGAAGGAGCTCAAGAAGCGCATCAAGAGCGTCCAGTCCACCAAGAAGATCACCAAGGCCATGGAGATGATCGCCGCCTCGCGGATCGTCAAGGCCGAGCAGCGGGTGTCGGCGGCCCGGCCCTACAGCGAGCAGATCACCGAGGTCATCCGCAGGCTGGCCACCGAGGGCGTCGACGTGGACCACCCCTTGCTGAAGGAGCCGGAGCAGGTCGGAAAGGTGGCCTTCATCGCCATCACCGGCGACCGGGGTCTGGCCGGGGCCTACAACTCGAGCGTGATCCGGGCCACCGAGCGTGCCATGAACGAGGAGCAGAGCAAGGGCCGGGACTACTCGCTGGTCCTGTTGGGCAAGAAGGCCGAGTCGTACTTCCGCTTCAAGGGCTACCGCATCGACGCCAGCTTCTCGGGGATGAGCGAGCAGCCCAGCTACGAGGACGCCAAGGAGGTGGCCGCCGCCGTCATCGAGCCCTTCGAGGAGGGCGACGTCGACCTCGTGCAGCTGGCGTACACCCAGTTCCTCTCGGCCGGCAGGCAGCGGGTGGCGGTGCGTCAGTTCATGCCCCTCGACACCGAGGCTCTCACCGAGGGGGCGGACGACGACGACCAGGCCGAGTACGAGTTCGAGCCCGCCCCGGCGGAGATCCTCGAGCGCCTCCTGCCCCGCTACGTGGAGGCTCGCCTGTTCGCCGCCATGCTCGAGGCGGCCGCCTCCGAGCACGCCGCCCGCCAGCGCGCCATGAAGTCGGCCACCGAGAACGCCGAGGAGATGATCACCACCCTCTCCCGGGAGATGAACCGCGCCCGCCAGGAGACCATCACCACCGAGATCATGGAGATCGTGGGCGGCGCCGAGGCCCTGCGCCAGAAGAAGGGGTCCCCCGAGGACCTCCTCCCCGACATCCTGGTCGCCTCCGACTTCCTGCCCGACGACCTCGTACAACGCTAGGAGCACGCATGAGCACGGCCGAGACCGAACAGGACACCCAGAAGCAGAGCCAGGACGGCCAGGACGGCAAGGACGGCAAGGACGGCAAGGAGGAGGAGTCCAAGTCCGAGGAGAAGGAGCCGAAGGGCGACGACTCCGGCGACGAGGAAGAGGAGCTCGAGGACGGCCGCATCGTGGCCGTCGCCGGTCCGGTCGTGGACGTGGAGTTCCCGCCCAACCGCCTGCCCGAGATCAACACCGCCCTGGAGTTCGACATCGAGCTCGAGGGCGACGAGGTCACGGTCACGGCCGAGGTCGCCCAGCAGATCGGCGACTCGCGGGTACGGGCCCTGTGCCTCAAGCCGGCCGACGGCCTCAAGCGGGGCGCCCCGGTGCGCAACACCGGACGCGGCATCACCGTGCCCGTGGGCCAGGGCGTGCTCGGCCACGTGTTCAACGTCATCGGCGACTGCCTCGACGCCGACGACGTCGGCGACATCGACGAGCGGTGGGAGATCCACCGCGACCCCCCGGACTTCGCCGACCTCGAGCCCAAGACCTCGATGTTCGAGACCGGCATCAAGGTGATCGACCTTCTGGAGCCCTACGCCGAGGGCGGCAAGATCGGCCTCTTCGGCGGCGCCGGGGTGGGCAAGACCGTGCTGATCCAGGAGATGATCCACCGGGTGGCCCAGGAGCACGGCGGGGTCTCCGTCTTCGCCGGGGTGGGGGAGCGCACCCGGGAGGGCACCGACCTGTGGCTGGAGATGCAGGAGTCGGGCGTGCTCGAGAAGGCGGCTCTCTGCTACGGCCAGATGGACGAGCCGCCGGGTGTGCGCCTGCGCGTCGGCCTGTCGGCCCTCACCATGGCCGAGTACTTCCGGGACGTGCAGGAGAAGGACGTGTTGCTGTTCATCGACAACATCTTCCGGTTCGTCCAGGCCGGTTCCGAGGTGTCCACCCTGCTCGGCCGCATGCCCTCGGCCGTGGGGTACCAGCCCACGCTGGCCGACGAGATGGGCGAGCTCCAGGAGCGCATCACGTCCACGCGGGGCCGGTCGATCACCTCGATGCAGGCCGTCTACGTGCCCGCCGACGACTACACCGACCCGGCACCGTTCACCACCTTCACCCACCTCGACGCCACCAGCGAGCTGTCCCGGGACATCGCCGCCCAGGGCATCTACCCGGCCATCGACCCGCTGGCGTCGTCGTCCAACATCTTGTCGCCCGAGGTCGTGGGCGAGCGTCACTACAACGTGGCCCAGGAGGTGAAGGAGACCCTCCAGCGCTACGAGGAGCTGCAGGACATCATCTCCATCCTGGGACTCGACGAGCTGGCCGAGGACGACAAGGTCACCGTCAACCGGGCCCGGCGCATCCAGCGCTTCTTCTCCCAGCCCATGTTCGTGGCCGAGGCCTTCACCGGGCTGGAGGGGATCTACACCCCGGTGGAGGAGACCATCGAGTCCTTCGAGGCCATCCTGGCCGGGGAGCTCGACGACCTGCCCGAGCAGGCCTTCCTCAACGTGGGCAACGCCGACTCGGTGCGGGAGAAGGCCAAGAGCATGGAGAAGGAGTAGCCGGTGGCGCTGCAGGTGGAGGTGGTCTCCCCCGAGCGCATCCTCTACTCGGGCGAGGCCGAGATGGTCGTGTGCCGCACCCCGGCGGGCGAGATCGCCTTCCTCACCGGCCACGTCCCCTTCCTGGGCGCCCTCGGCATCGGCCAGGTGCGCATCCACCAGGAGGGCGGCGACGTGCAGAAGGTCGCCGTGCACGAGGGCTTCGTGGAGGTGAGCAACGACCACGTCACCCTCCTCTCCGACATGGCCGAGCTGCCCGACCAGATCGACCAGGAGCGGGCCCGCCGGGCCAAGGAGGATGCCGAGCAGCGGCTGAAGAACTCCGACGACGCCGAGGCCGAGGCCAAGCTGCGACGGGCCCAGGTCCGCCTCGAGCTGGCCGGGGGTTAGCCCCACCCCGGTTCTGGGTCAGCCGGGCGGCGCCTCGGCCCGGCCTGGCGGGGCGGGAACCGCCGGCCGTGTCATCCTCGGGCCGTGCCCAAGGCCCGCCTGGGAGTGGCCCTGCTCCTGCCCCCGCCGCTGGCGGCCGAGGTGGACGGCCTGCGGCGGGCGCTGGGCGACGGCGGCCTGAGCCGGATCCCGGCCCATCTCACCCTGGTCCCGCCCGTCAACGTCCGCCACGACCGGCTCGGCCACGCCCTGGCCGTGCTGCGGGAGGCGGCTGCCGCCACCCGGCCCTTCAGCCTCCTCCTCGGCCCGCCCGACACCTTCCTGCCCCACAGCCCCGTGGTGTACCTGCGCGTGGGCGGTGACGGGGGCGCCGTGGGCGACCTGCGGGACAGGGTGTTCAGGGAGCCGCTGGCCCGCTCGCTCACCTGGCCGTTCGTGCCTCACGTGACGCTGGCCGACGAGGCCGCCCCGGCGCGCATTGAGGCCGCCCTGACCGCCCTCGACCGCTACGGGGTGGAGGCCAGCTTCGATCGCGTGCACCTGCTGCGGGAGCTGCCGGGACGGGTGTGGGAGCCCGTCGCCGACGCCGCCTTCACCGCTCCCGCTGTGATCGGCCGGGGCGGTCTCCCGCTCGAGCTCTCGGTGAGCGAGCACCTGGACCCGGAGGCCGCCGCATTGGCCGCTCGAGCCTGTCCGGACGCCGACCCAGACCCCCAGGGCGAGGCCGGGCGGGCGGAGCGACCCTTCGCCGTGACCGCCCGCCGGGACGGGCGGGTGGTGGGCGCGGCGACGGGGCACACCCACGGCGACCAGGCCCGCCTAGCTCAGATCGTCGTGGCCGTGTCCGAGCGAGGGGAGGGGATCGGCACCCACCTCCTGGGCGTCGTCGCGTCCCTGGCCGCCGAGCGGGGGTGCCGCTTCATCACCGCGCTGGCTGCGGTGGGAAGCCCGCCAGAGGGCTTCTTCCGGGCCCGGGGTTGGGTGAGGAACCGGGACTTCGTCGAGCTTCGCCGGGACCTCTAGCGGGGGGGGACACGCCCGGTGCCGCCCGGCGCCGGGTCAATCGAAGTCGATGGCGCTGAACTCGCGCAGCTTGCGCAGGCTGTGGCGGGCGTCGATGCGGCGCACCGTTCCCGACTTCGAGCGCATCACCATCGACTGGGTGGTGGCGCCACGGGCGTCGTAATGGACGCCCCGCAGCAGCTCGCCGTCGGTGATCCCCGTCGCCGCGAAGAAGCAGTTGTTGCCCTTCACCAGGTCGTCGGTGGTGAGCACGTCGTCGACGTTGCAGCCGGCATCCTTGATGGCCTGGCGCTCCTTGTCGTCCTTCGGCGCCAGCTGGCCCTGCATGACGCCGCCCATGCACTTGAGGGCGGCGGCGGAGATCACGCCCTCCGGCGTGCCGCCGATCCCGAGGAGGATGTCGGCGCCGGAGTCGGGCCACCCGGTGGAGATGGCACCGGCCACGTCGCCGTCGGGGATGAGGCGGATCCTGGCACCAGCGGCCCGCACCTCGGCGATGAGGTCCTCGTGGCGAGGGCGGTCGAGGATCACGACCGTGAGGTCGCGGACCGACTCGCCCTTGGCCTTCGCCACCGCCTCGAGGTTCTCGGTCGGGGAACGGGTGATGTCGATGACGTCGGCCGCCTCTGCCCCGACGGCGATCTTGTTCATGTAGAAGCCGCCGCCCGGGTCGAACATCGTGCCTCGTTCGCTCACGGCGATGACGGCGATGGCGTTGCCCTGGCCCAGGGCGGTGAGGGTCGTTCCCTCCACCGGGTCGACGGCGATGTCGGTCTGGGGCGGCGAACCGTCGCCGATGTGCTCGCCGTTGTAGAGCATGGGGGCCTCGTCCTTCTCGCCCTCCCCGATGACGACGAGGCCGTCCATGGGCACGGTCTGGAGGATGACCCGCATGGCGTCCACGGCGGCGCCGTCGGCTCCCTCCTTGTCCCCCCGGCCCATCCAGCGGGAGGCGGCGAGGGCGGCTGCCTCCGTAACTCTCACGAGCTCGAGCCCGAGGTTGCGATCCGGTGCTTGCTTCTGTCGCTCAGCCATGAGCACGACCCTACTCCGAGCGCCTCGAGGTTGCCCGTGCTCGAATGGGCCCATGTCGACCACCTACTGCCCGGGCTGCGGGGCCGAGTTCGTGGCGGGGGTACGGACCTGCCCCAGCTGCGGGGTCCTCCTCGACGACGAGGACACCCTCGTCTACGAGATGGACGGCTGGGAGCCGAGCGAGAGGGCGACCCTCGGCCAGCTGCTCGACGCCCAGCACATCCCTCACCGCTGGGAGGGGGACGACCTGGTCGTGCCGGCCGCCGACGAGGATCGCATCGACGAGCTCCTGGACGCCGTCGAGTACCCCGACGCCCTGGACCCGGTCGAGGACGAGGGCGACGACGAAGCGGTCTACGGCGTCATGTCGGACCTGTACGTGGCCGCCGACCGCATCGCCGGGGAACGGTCGGTCGACGTCGAGCTGGCCGGGGAGCTGTTCACCGCGGCGGCGGCGGCCACCGCCACGCCTCCCCCCTTCGGGGTCGACGCCAGCTCGTGGAGCCAGGTCCAGCAGCTGGCCGAGGGCGTGGTGGCGGCCATCGAGGCCGAGGCCGACGACGAGGTGATCGCGCGGGACGCGGCCACCCTTCGCGACGTTCTGCGCCGCTTCGTGTAGCCGCCGTGTCCGGTAGGTTCGGGTGGTGCTCCTGGCCGAGATCGAGATCCGGCACTCGCGCGCCATCGCGCCGACCCGGCGGGTGGCGCTCGGCGAGCTGTACCTGCCCACCGACCCGGCGCCGGGCTTCGGGGCCATCCTGCTGGCCGGCATCCTGGCCACCTTCGCCCGCACCCTCGACGACGAGCTGCGCGACGAGCTCGACCGGCTGATCTGGGATCTCGAGCACCGCCCGACCGTGGCCCAGCCCCGCTTGCGCCACCGCTTCCAGACCGACGTGGTGGGGCTCGACCGCAGCCGTCACCGGCTCCTCGGCGCCGGGGAGGCCATGGCGCTCGAGCTGGACGACCACGGGGCCGCCCTGCCCCAGGTGCTCGGCGCCGTGTACGCCGCCGGCAAGCTGTCCGCCCGGGTCCGCCCGGCCGTGTTCCGGCTCCTGCGC
>JALYHF010000012.1 GCA_030776745.1 Actinomycetota bacterium
AGAGATCGCCGGTTCGGTGCGACCCGCTGCTGGCGTGTTCGGCCGCCTCGTGCGCCGATCTGTGTGGCTTCACTCGCTCAGCCCGACGCGAGCGCTGTGCTCGTTGTTCCGCGCTCGCGATCCACGCGCCTCATGCCAGGTCGTGAGCTCGGGGCAGCTCGTCGAGGATTGCGGCGGTGCCATCGGCGTCGAAGACATGGGGATCGTGCGGCGCGGACAGCTCACGGTAAGCCCAGCCCTCGGCTCTAGCCCGGGCGGCGATGGGTTCGACGGGGTCGCCGCCGAGCTCGCCGCTGTAGTCGCCACCCGTGCAGCGAACGAAGGCGCGGGGACAACGGTCGATGGCGCCGGTGAGGCGGATCGGGTCGAGGAAGGTTGCAGCAGGATGATCGGTGATCCGGGCGACGATCGCCGCCCGACGGTGGTCGGGAATGGAGCCCTCCGGCACCAACGCCTCTAGCAACTCGGGCGGCATCGGCACTCGCCACCCGAGGCCGTGGTCACGCACCCCCTCCCGCACCGCCTCAGCGAAGGGCTCGGGCAGCAGGTCCAGCCCCGACTGGCCGTCCGCCGGCACCAGGGCATCGACGTAGATCACCATCCCGACCCGATCTGGAGCTCCATCGGCGGCGCCGGTCACGGCGATGCCCCCATAGCTGGCGCCACAAAGAACTGCGCCGCGAACGTCCTCGAACTCGAGCACCGCGACCACGTCGTGCACGTGGGTGGCGAGGTCGATCGGCTGTCCCAGGCCGAGGTGGCTCCGCTCGCCCATCCCAGTGAGGGTAGGGGTGAATACCTCGTGGCCCCGAGCGCGCAGCCGTCGCGCCACAGGCGTCCATTCCCATCCACCGCCCCACGCACCGTGCACGATCACGTACGTCGCCACTCGGCTCAGTTTGGTGCATCACCGGCGGGGAGGCACCCGGCTGGCGCCGGCGCCTGTATCGGGTCAGACTCACGCCGAGGATCGGCGCTCAAGGCAACGCGCGTCAGGCCTGCCCGCCAATGCCGGTCAGGGACCTATCGCCACTCCGAATCGCGCCGTCAAGGCGGACGGACGGCGCGGAGAACGGCGCGTCGCGAGCCGTCCTCCGTCCGCCCGTTGTGGCCGCCTGTTCCTTGCCACCAGAACGCCGACTTTCTCTCAGCCGCCAGGTTGGCCTGTCTGGTCCTACGGAACGTTGGCGTCAGTGCCCCACCGCCCGGGTCAGGAGGGTTCGACGACTTCGTACTCCGGCCTTGGCGAAGATCGACTTGAGGTGGTCCTGTACCGTGTGCTCGGAGAGGAACATCATCTGTGCGATGTGGCGGGTGTCGGCGCCCGTCGCCAGATGGCCGAGCAGCTCCGCCTCCCGGGAGCTGAGCCCGCAGGCCCGCACGTACAGCGCAAGCCGTTCCGCCGGCGAGGCGGATTCGATCGTGACGGCAATGTCTCGCTTGTCAACGGGCACCGTGTCGCCGATGCGGGCGGCGCGCGAGGTCCGCCACACTCCGGCAGCCAGGTGTACTCGTGCCGACGGTGGATGGTCGTCGACGCTGGACTCGACCGCCAGCAGCTGGGCGGCCACGTTGTAGGCACCGGCCGGGATCGGCTGGCGATCTGTGTCCGGCGGAACGAGAACCCGGAGTACCTCTCCGTCTCGGGCGTCTGGGCTCTCACCTCGAGCTCCGGCGACAGCACGAGGACAACGGGCCCGGTCCGATCCTCGACCGAGCCAGTCGAACGCCCGCGCCTGGCAACGTCGGAGGGCCTTCGTGACGAGCCCCGCGATCTCGGTCAGGAACTCCACCTCTGCGCCCATGAACTGGGCTCCCGAGTCGATACGCCACAGCTGCAGGAACGCCCAGCAGCCGAACCGGTCTCGGAAGACCAGCGACGCGATGTCGTTCACGCCATAGCCGGTCAGCATCTCTCGCCAAACCAGGCTGGCTTCCCGATGATCGGCCGTGGCCGCGCGCAGGGCCGCGACGGCGCCGCCCAGACGCGTCCAGCGGTTGACGGAAGTCAGGTACTTGAATCGGATCTGACGCGGCAGCTCCGCCAGCCACGGGACGTCGGCGAGGGGGGCGCAGCCAACCTCAGTCTCGGGGTCGGTGAGCAACCAGGCGTAGGCATCGAAGCCGACCGCACGGCGGATCTCGTCGATCAGCGCCAGCCGCAACGTCCGCGCGTCATCGTGCGCGTCGCACAGACGAGCGACTCGCTCGACCGCGGGCGTCTGCGGAGCTCGGCACGCCTCGACAGTACGTCGGCCTGGGTGTCCTCCAGAGACCCCAGAAAGCTGGGATGGTCAGCTTCGAGAGGTGCGCCTTACCCTCCGACGAGGAACTCCGGAGGGAGACAGCGATGCCGACGCTGCACATTCAGCACCCGATCACGACTTCGACACGTGGGCCTCTGCATTCAGGCGCTTCGCCGACGCCCGAAGCCAGGCCGGCGTCCGGGCCCATTGCGTCCGGCGACCGGTCGACGACCCGAACTACGTGGTGATCGACCTCGACTTCGATTCCACCGGAGAAGCGGTTGCCTTCCGGCGCTTCCTGGAAACCCGTGTCTGGGGCGTCCAAGAGAACGCGCCGGCACTGCTTGGTTCTCCGGAGACTATGATCCTGGAACCCGTCGCGATGGAGTAACCGGTCCTTATCCAATGACCAGGAGCCCGTCTCTCGACGGAACGACGGCTCGGGGTCAGAGCGCGTCCCCAAGAGCCGCACCGAGCGTGCGCTCGAGTACACGACGACCCGCAGAGCCCGTCGCACGCCGGCGGCCGCTTCTTCGGCGCTGGAGCGACTCACCGAGGCGGCCGGCGGAAGGAGACCAGGCGGTTGGACCTCGCAGGAGTCATCGGCTCGCTCTCCAAGTCCTCGGCGTCGACCCGACCAGCCGGGCCCGTCACGCAGAAGCGCTCAGCTTCTTCATGACATCAGCGATGTGCTGTCTTCTGGCGCGGCACATCGGTGCCACCAGTGTGACCCGCACGCCGATGAGGGGCGCAGCCACCCCCGTGCGCTCTTATCGTGGTAGAGCCGTCGGCGCGGACGCCCTGTAGTGGCGCTTACGCTGGATAGGTGACCGACGGGGGTGAGGCGGCGGCAGCGCTGCTGCGGGCCGACGAGGCGTGGGCGGCGGGCGATCTCGATGCCGTCGTCGTCCACCTCTCTGCGGCCGTGCGGGCTCACACCGTCGACGGGGACAACCGGGCTGCGGCCATGGCGTGCGCTCGCCTGGGCGACGTCTTCCACACCTGCATTGGCAACCGCACCGCCGCCCGCCCGTGGTTCGTCCGCGCGGAGCGCCTGGTCGCCGACGAGGAACCCTGCATCGAGCAGGGATGGGTCGCGCTCCTCCTCATTGGCTGCGACTTCGACGATCCGGCCGACCTCAAGTCCCGCGCCGAATTGGCGCTGGACCGGGCCCGCCGCTTTGGCGACACCGGCCTTGAGCTCAAGGCCTTGGCCGATGGCGGCCTCGCCCGGGTCCAGGCGGGCGACGTCGACGCGGGGATGGCCCTGCTCGACGAGGCCATGGCCCTGGCGAGCGGCGGCGTCACCGAGAACGCGGACGCAGTCGGCAAGTCGGTGTGCTCCTTCTATACGGCGTGCTGGTACGCGGTGGACTTCGAGCGGGCGGCATCGTGGACCGACGTCTTCCGTCGCCGCGGCATCGTGGGTCCGAGCCCGGGCGCACCCGCGGTCCTGTTAAGCCACTGCGACAGCGTCAAGGGCATACTGCTTTGCCACGCAGGGCGCTGGACCGATGCGGAAGAGGTGTTGGTCAGCGCCTACTCGTCGGTCGTGGAGGCCATGCCAGCGATGGCCTGGCACCCGCCCATCGCCCTCGCCGAGCTGCGCATCCTCCAAGGCCGCCTCGACGAGGCCGAGGCTCTGCTCGTCGGCAAGGACGACCACATCCAGGCCCTGCTCCCCACCGCGCGCCTCTATCTGGCCCGAGGACAGCTCGACCTGGCCCGGGCGGCCGCCCAGCG
>JALYHF010000013.1 GCA_030776745.1 Actinomycetota bacterium
TTTCACCGGCGTGGCTCGAGGAATCGAAGGACGTGCTGGGGCCGTGCTTATCCGCAGCCCGGGTGCCCACGGATCACAGTTCTTGTTGTCCACGACGGTTGCCGAGCGACAGGGCAGTGGCGCACGATGTCTGCGACTGTCGCCCGGCAACCGGCGATTCAGCCCGGAGCGATCGCTCCCATGTCGTGCGCCAAGGCGATCGAAGCGGCGCTCAGCGGGCAAGCGCAGCAGACCGGACGACCCGAGAGGTCCGGAGCGGGGACGGAACTTGGGGGGAGGCGAGCTGCCCGGCGGGAAGGGCGGTCGCCTCAACCCCCGCTTCCATTCTGGCATCGCCACGGCGCTACCGAGGGTCAGGCAGAGGGAAGTGTCGTGCGCCAGCTGAGCAGGCGGAACGACCGGGGGCCTGGCCGGGGCGGGTCACACCCCCGGCGGGTGGGTCTCCCAGGTCCGGCCGGTGGGGTCGGTGAGCACCAAGGTGGCGTCGGGTTTGAGCTTCTCGGCCCACCCGGGCAGGTGGGCGATGTGGTGGTGACGGCTGCACTTGAGCACGAGGTTGGCCAGGCACGTCGGCCCGTCCTCGAGCACCGGGATGACGTGGTGGGCCTCGCACCACGCCGAGGGCCGGTCACAGCCCGGATGGCGGCAGTGGCGGTCGCGCAGCACCAACGCGGACCACAGGTTGGCCGGCACGCTGCGGGTGGCGGTGCCGTAGTCGAGGATGGACGAGCGCCCCTCGACGACCACGCGGTGGATGGCCGCATCGCAGAGCAGGCGGCGCATGCCGGCCGGGTCGACGAACCCGTCGTTCACCAGGCGCCCGGCAGCGCCGGCCACCAGGTCGTCGTAGTCGATGACCACATTGAGGTGGGGCCGGTGCCGCCCGGCCGCCACGTGGTCTTGGTGGTCCAAGAAGAACCGGCACACGTCAACCAGGGCATCGGCCCGGCGCTCGGCCGGTGAGCGGTCCGGTTCGCCCTCGGCGTCGGGCGAAGCAGCCAGGCGTAGCGCGGTGGCCACCACCTCACCGGCCTCGGCGTCGAAGAAGCCCTTCAGCTCCCGGCGCCCGTCGAGGGTCTGGGAGAGGTGCAACGACCGCTGGGCCTCCTCGGGCTGGTCGGCGTCGTCGAGGAGCGCCTCGGCCCGTGCCCGCCAGGCCTGCATGGCCAGGGCCGTGTCCCGCACTGACAGCTCGGCCAGGGCTGGCACCAGGGACGACTCGTGCTCGGCGAACAGCGCCCCCGCACGCTCGTCGACGTTGGCCACCATCGCTTGGACCTGGCCGCCCGAGAGCACCCCGCCCGACCACGCCGCCGCCGTGGTGGGCGCCTGGCGCAGGCGCTTGGCCGTGCGCCCCATGGAGGCGGCCGCACCACCGCTCATGCCGGCGTGGTGGCGCAGCAGGCCGTCATGGAGCTGGCGGCGTCGGCCTCCCACGCCTTGGCGTGGTCGAACTCGCCCACGGCAGCGCTGACCCGGGCAGTCAGGCGGTCGAGCAGCCCGAGGACCTGGGCTAGCTCGGCGCTGTCGAGGGGACTCTCCACCTCCTCGATGGCCGCCTGCAACGCCTCGAACATCAGTTCGATTTTTACTACGTGCGGGGCGCGCCCACAAGGGAAAGACCCAGCAAAGTCAAGGGTTTCTCACCGGTTCGCCCCCGTCGGAAGCGGGGCCAGATCCGGACTCACAGCTGGCAACCGGGCTGACGCGTACGAATGTGGTCTGTTTGGTCTGCCGGGCGTCTCAGGCCGGCGGCGAGGCGTCGGCCTCCAGTTCGGCAACGAGGGCCTCGTGCCATTCCTCGTCAGGCGGGCTGGTGTCCGCCCAAGCCTCGCTGTCGTGGACGAGGCGCTTGGCGTCAGCCAGCGGCACGCGAAGCAGCTCCACGGTGGCCCTGATGCAGTCGACCTTCGAGAAGCCCTCCTCGCGGAGGGTGGCGAGGATGATGTCCAAGCGGGCACCCTCCCGCCACAGCTCGGCCGCTCGGTGGGTCACCTGGGCGATCATCGGCATCCCTCGCGAGGTCGCATCGTCACGGCCACGATACGCGCAAGGCGGGCCCGCGGGATGAAGCTCTGGGAGACGGAGACCAGCCGCCTCCCGCTGACGAGGAGCCGCTCGAAGCCCGCCTCCGACGGCGGGGAAGAGGCCAGTTCGAGCGGCCCGCAGGAGAGCGGCCAACCCGACGGCACCAAGATCGACGCCGACCCGTAGAGGCGACGTCTCGGAGGTGCAGGGTCGTGCGGAGACCTCGACCTCGGCAAGGAGGTCGATCCGGACGCCCTCGACATCGGGGTGCCATTCGATGAGGTCGCCGGTGCGCAGGCGAGCCGGATCGATGCTCAGGTCAGTTCGGCTCAGCGCCCCGCCTGGTCGGGAAGGCGGGATTCGAACCCGCGACCTCAGCGTCCCGATCCCCATCCGGAGCATTTTCGAAGGAGCTGGTCGGGGCG
>JALYHF010000014.1 GCA_030776745.1 Actinomycetota bacterium
CTCCTCGTCATCGAGGACCTCCACTGGGCCGACCCGGAGACGCTTACCATCGTCGACTACCTCCCCGACAACATCGCCACGGAACGGGTCCTGTGCGTGGCGACGCTGCGCGACGAGGCCGACTCGCCCGGCATGCAGCTTGCGCGGTCACTCCAGGCCAGGCGGGTCTCACCGGTGATCGACCTGGCCCCCCTCGGCGAGCAGGAGGTGGCCGCCATGGTGGCGTCGTGCCTCGGGTCCCCCAGCGTGCCCGACGCCGTCGTCGCGCTCGCGGCCCGGGCCGATGGCATCCCGTTCATGGTGGAAGAGCTGCTGGCTGCCGCTCTCTCCTCCGGCGCTCTGGTCGAAGAGGCCGGATCATGGGGCGTCGGGAAGAACCTCGAGACGGTGGTGCCGCTGAGCTTCGCCGGCAACATGCGCCGGCGGGTGGGCCAGCTCGGCCGGCACTGCCAGGACGTCCTCGTCGCCGCCGCCGTGCTCGGTCGACGGTTCGCGTGGGAGCTCCTTCCGGTGATCACCGGCCTGGCGCGCGACGTGGTCGTCGCTGCCCTACACGAGGCGGTGGACGCCCAGATCGTCTCCTTCGACCGCGAGGACGGCAGCTTCCGCTTCAGGCATGCGCTGTCGAGGGATGCCGTCCTTGCCGGGCTGTTCCCCCCCGAGCTGGAGGCCCTGTCCCGGCGAGCGCTCGACGCGGTGGAATCGGCGCACCCCGACCTCGAGGAGGGCTGGGCAGAGCTGGCGGCCCAGCTCGCCATTACCGCAGGAGACGGGGAGCGCGGCGGAGTCCTCCTGCTCGAGGTCGGCCGCCGGGCGTTCGAGCACGGAGCACTGGCAAGCGCGGAGGCGACGCTCGACCGCGCCCGGAGCCTGCTGACTCCGGCGCACCCCACTCGCCTCGACGTCGACGAGTGCCTCCTGCAGGTGCTGTCCCTCGCAGGGAAGCGCGAGCGAGCGGTGGAGGTGGCGACGTCGCTGCTGGCCCGCCTGGAAGACGACCCGAGACGACGCGTGGAGATCCACCTACGCCTCGCCCGCGCCGCGGTAGCAGCCACGCAGTGGGACGAGGCCCACGAGAGCCTCGAGCGGGCACGCATCGAGACGGCGGCCGAGCCGGACGAGGAGCTCGCGGCGCGGCTGGACGCTCTACGGGCACAGGCGGCGATCGTCCGTCACCCCGACGACGCACGCGCCCTGGCGCGGGCCGCCCTCGAGCGGGCGGAGCGCCTCGGCCTCGCCGACGTCGCCTGCGAAGCCCTCGAGGTGGTGGGAAGGAGCGAGCGCCTTCGCGACCCCGCCGCCGCAGAAGCCGCCTTCACGCGGGCCCTCGCCCTCGCCGACGCCCACGGCCTCACCGTGTGGCGCGCCCGGGCTCTCCAGGAGCTCGGCGCCATAGACATGCTCCTTGGTCGCCCTCTGGACCGGCTGGAGAGCGCTCGCGAGCTCGCTCTCGCCCATGGTGCGGTGGCCACGGCGGCAGTCGTCGACGTGCAGTTGGCCGCCGGGCTCGTCCTCAGCGACGACCCCGAGGCGGGCCTCGTCGCCGCCCGGCGCTCGGCGGAGCTGTCCCGGCGGTACCGCCTCGACCAGACGCAGGCGGCCGCCCTGGCGCTCGAGGCTTACGCCCACGCCCGCGCGCGGCGTCACGCGGAGATCCAGCGCTGCATTGACGAGGCGCGGGCCCTGGCGGCCGGCGCACCGGACACCATGGTCAAGACCTGTACGGCAGCCGCCGTCCTTGCCCTTGTCGAGGAGGACCGAGCCACGGCTCGCCGCCACCTCTGCGCCGGGCTCCGGACGGCGGCACACACGGGCGTCGACTACTCGGTGGTCCCCGCCGTCGGGCTCCTGGCTCTCCTCCGCCAACTCGACGGGCCGGGCGACGACGCCCCGGAGGTCGTCCACCCCGAACGGTCCGTCCACTTCCTGTCCTCGGCCTTCCTCCTGTACGCCGACGCCGTCGCCGAGGGGAGACAGGGAAGGGCCGGCGCGGCGAGCGCCCTCGTCGCGGACGCCGACCGGGCGCTCGACGATCACCGGTGGTTCCGGCACCTTGGGCGGCGACTCGTCGCCGAGGCCGCCGTCGCCGCCGGGTGGGGGTATCCCGTGCCGTGGCTGCGGGAAGCCCTCGACTTCTTCGACGCCCGGGACGATGACCGGATCGCATCGGCGTGCCGGTCGCTCCTGCGGAAGGCCGGCGCCCCGGTGCCACGCCGGCGGGGGGAAACCGACGTTCCAGACGAGCTGCGAGGGCTCGGCGTCACGTCCCGCGAGCTCGAGGTCC
>JALYHF010000015.1 GCA_030776745.1 Actinomycetota bacterium
CTACCGCGCCATGGCCGCCATCGAGTCGAACGCCTGTCGCCCCGTCAGCGGTCCTCGATGTCAGCGGAAAGGGGGTGGGCGAGCGTGGCGAGCGCCGACCGTCGAGCGTAGAGGCGCACGCCAGGCGTAGCGGTCACGGAGTGCACGACGATCGACGCCGTCACCGCCAGGGTGGCGGCGCCGAAGAGCGTCCCGAACTGAGCCAGGTCGTAGCGCTCCACGAACAAGGAGTAGTAGATCGCTGCCGCACCGAGGGGTCCGAACCAGGAGAGGAAGGCGCGACTGCGGTGATCGATCGACCGCCCGAGGGCGAGGGGCACGACCGGCGGCCGCCTGACGAAGAGCACCCAGAGGGCAAACGCCGCGCCGGCCCACCCGAGGCGGGCCCACTCGGACCAGGGCAGCACCACCCCGAACAGCACGAAGATGGGCGGGATGAGCAGCTTCTCCACGGTGTCTTGGAGGTGCTCCAGCCGTGTGGCCAGCTTCTCCTCCAGGGCGAGCGAGAAGACGAGGGCGGTGACGAAGGAGGCCAGGATCCCACTGCCGCCCAGGAGATGGACGGAGCCGAGGGCAAGCAGGCCGAGTCCCACCCCGAGGTTGGCGACATGAGCCGCCTCCACGGCCTGCCAGCGGTTCGCGGTGTTCACTCCCTTGCCGGCGAGGTAACCCAACGGGAGGGCGAGGGCGACGGCGAGGCCGACCTCCTTGCCGATCTCGCCCGCCAAGCTCAGCGGACCGCCGGCAGATCCGGTCAGGACCAGGGCTGGTACGAGGACGAAGACGACGGCCAGGCCGTCGTTGGCGCCCGATTCGATCTGCACCGTGCGACGCACCCACCGGGGCAGATTCGTCTCGGCCAGCCTGCCCGTCACCAGCGCGGAGGCGACGACGGGGTCGGTTGGGGTGAGGACGCCCCCCAGGAGCCGCCGCGCTGACGGTCGCAGCTGAAAGAATCGAATCATGGCGGTGGGTGGGCAGCAAGAACCGAACCGCTTGAACAGGGGGCTGATCGACGTGCTGGTCGCAGAGGGCTGGCTGCATTCGCGTCGTGTTGAAGCTGGATTTCGCTCGGTCCTCCGGCACTGGTTCCTCCCGGGCGAGTCCCTCGAGGACGTGTACACCGGGAAGGGAATAGTCAGTCGCCGGGGACCCGACGAGATGCCGACGAGCTCATACAGCGAGCCACGGATCATGGCGCGGATGCGAGCAACTCGAGGGTGCAGCCTGGCCACCGCGTGCTCGAGGGTGGCGCTGGTGCGGGGGTGGCTAGGGTGGTGCCGCAACCGGGTAGCCAGCGGTACGGCCAACCCTGAGAGGAGCACAGCATGGGGAGCGAGCCTGGCAAGGGCGGTCCGGCGAAGGCGCCCATGATCAACACGTTGCTGGCGTACGTGTCCAAGCCCCTCCGGCCGCTCATGGAGAAGATCAACGTCACCCGTGAGAGCCACCGTGGCGTCTTCCCCCGAGATGTGATGCTGCCGGAGGGCTACGGAATCGAGGTCGTGGCCACCGACCTGAACGCCCCCGTCCATGCCACCTTCGGACCCGACGGCGCCTGCTATGTGAGCGAGAGCGGCTACAAGATCGACTCCCCGCCTCGGGTCCTCCGCGTCGACGTGGTGACGGGAGCCACCGAGACGTTCTTCGAGCTGCCCGACGACCGCTGGCGACAGCACGGCGCCCTCACCGGCGGCTGCTGGCTCGACGACACCTTCTATTTCGCCAACAACGACACCATCTCTCGTGTCGGTCCCGACGGCGCCATCGAGGATGTCGTCACCGGCCTGCCCTGGGGCGACCACATGCCGAGCTACCCTATCGTCGGTCCCGACGGAAGCATCTACTTCACCGTCGGCAGTGCCACCAACGCCGGCGTGGTCGGACCAGACAACTTCACCTTCGAGTGGCTTCGCCACTCCCCGACGACATGCGACATCCCCGGCCGGGACGTCACCTTGGCCGGGCACAACTACGAGTTCAAGGACGTGCTCGGCTCGCTCACCGACACGGTGCGCAGCGGTGCCTATGTCCCGTTCGGGACCGAGACCGAAGCCGGCCAGGTGGTACCGGGACAGGTGAAGGCCACCGGCTCCCTCCTGCGACTCGATCCCGCTACCGGCGAGGTCGAGCAGGTCGCGTGGGGGCTGCGCAACGCCTACGGCATCGACTTCCACCCCGACGGACGACTGTTCGTGACCAACCACGGCATCGACGAACGAGGGGCGCGGTTCATTGTGGCGGCGCCCGACGAGTTCTACGAGATCCACGACGGCGCCTGGTACGGGTGGCCGGACTACGCGGCGGGCGTCCGCCTCGACGACCCGCGCTGGGGTGAGGAGGGAAGGGGCCGGGAGCCGGTGCTCGCCGAGCCGCCCGACCCCGAGCCGCCCCTGCCGTTCGTGACCTTCGAGGACCACGCCGCCTCCAACGGCTTCGTGTTCTGCGGCGACCCCGCGTTCGGGTTCCCGGGCGACGCCTTCGTGTGCCTGTTCGGCGACGTCGCCCCCGTCACCACCCGGCGGTCCACGCCCGTCGGCTACAAGGTCGTGCGCGTGGACATGCAGCGCCAGGAGGTGGTCGACTTCGCCGTCAACCGGCAGGCCGGCCCTGCCTCCCAGCTCCCCCATGACGGCTTCGAGCGCCCGTGCAACTGCACGTTCGGCCCTGATGGCGCCCTCTACGTGGTGGATTGGGGCGAGATCCGCCTCGCCGTGGAGAGGGGCGGGATCGAGATGCCGCTCGGCTCAGGAGTGCTGTGGCGGATCTGGCCCACCGGAGCAGAGCACGGCGAGCGGCCGCCCGAGGCAGAGAGCGTCCCCCTGACCGGGTGGGTGGGCCTGCCACCGCTCGGAGAGGCGACTGGCCTGGCCAAGAAGGCCTCGGCGGCGGTCAAGAAGGCTCTCCACCGGAGCTGAGCTGCAGCTCGGGCCCAGGAAGTCGCCACAGCCTGCCCGTGGCCGCCTCGGCGACCACGCCGCGCTCTGTCATCTCGAACCGCCCGAAGTCGAGGACGTGGAGCGCGCCGTCGCCCGGGTGGAATCCAACGTCGATGGGCCGCGAGCAGGGGACCGGCGCCAGAGGGTGGATGCTCCAGTCGCCGGGGTCCACGCGGACGACGCCGCGGCCCATCCGGGGGCCGGAAGGGGCGGTGAGAGGGACCTCGTCGCCGAAGAGGGTGACGAACAGGTGTCCCGACCAGGGCCCTTGGCTCGGGGGGGCGACGGCGAACTTGGTCGCCGCACTGTGGGGAGGAAAGGCGGCCAGCGGGTGGGCCGGCGGCGGCAGCTCGTCGTGGTTGTCGAGGAGAAACGTGGGCTGCGGCCCGCTCTGCGGGCGGAACCGCGGGTGGGTCACCGGCTCGTCACCGACGAAGTCGGGCCACCCACACCACGATCCCCCCCGGATCTCATGGAGCAGGTCCGGTGCATTGCCGATGGGCCGGCTGCCCCGGTCATCTGCGCCCTGGTCGACGGCGACCAGGCGGCCGTCGGCCAGGAAGCCGAGGCCATAGGCGTTGCGCAGGCCCCACGCCACCAACTCCAGATCGGAGCCGTCGAGGCCGCAGCGCATGACTGCCGCCGTGCACGGCAGACGGGCGGGGACTCGCTGGCCCGGCTGGGTCGGTGTGCCGAACGGCACGAACGCGCCGGTGGCCACCTGCTCGCCTGCCGCGTCATCGCGAGGATCGGCAGTGACGACGTTGACGCCGGCGAGGACCACGTCGAGGCCCGGCAGGTCGTGGGAGTGTGGAAGCCGGGAGAGCCATCCGATCTGGTAGGAGTCCAAGCCGATGACGCCGCTGTTGGTCATCGCCCCCTGGCTGAAGTACAGCCACCCGTCGGGGCCGACCACCGCCATGTTCGTCTGGTAGTCACCCGGCCCCGGCAGTCCCTCGAGGACGACCTCGAGGCGCCCGTCGGGCCACACCCGAATAATCCGGCTCGGGTGGCCGCCGACGGACACGAAGAAGCTCCCCTCGTGGTGGAACAGCCCGTTGACGGGTGGGGACAGGTTCTCGACCACGAGCTGGCGCTCACCGTCGACCAGCCGCCACACCCGTCCTCCCGGTGCCGCCCCTCCGAAGGCGAGCCCGGCCTCCGCCACCCACGGCGAGCCCTCGTCGTCGAAGGCGAGGCTGGTGGGATAGCTGAGGCCGCCGACGACCAGCTCAGGGTCCGCTGGCGCCGTCACCGGCGGGCCACCCGCGCCGGCTCGTGTCCCGCCCTGGGCGACAGGGCGACGACCACCAGCCCGAGCAGGATCACCACGGCGAAGACCATGGCGCCGGTGGCGAACGAGGCGGCCAGCGCTCCGGCCACGGCGTAGAGCAGGGCGGCCGGCAGCGATCCCACGAGGGCGGCCACGAGAGAGGTGCGCCAGCCGAGCGACGAGGTTCCTGCCACGAAAGCCGTGGTCTCGGCGAGGATCGGCACCGGGCGGGTCACCACGATGGCCAGCACACCCCATCTGCGCAGGAGCCGGTCGGCACGGCTGCGCTCCTCCTCGGCCACGAGGCGTTCCAGGGCCCGCTCACCTCGCCTGCCGAGGCCGAACCCGACGGCGAAGGCGGCCAGCGATCCGACCAGGGACAGGGCGGTGCCCACCACGATGCCGAACAGGGCGCCGTGCGCCAGCATCACCCCACTGGAGGGCACCGGGAGGAACACGTCGGCCACGAGCAGCCCGGTCCCGGCGGCGGCGGCGAGAACACCTCCAGCGTCGAGGAGCGGCCTCGGGTCGGTGAGCGGCTCCACACCCAGCGCCTCGACCGCCACGAAGGTGGCGAACATGGCCGCCATCACCGCAGCGGGCAGGGTCCAGTACCGCCTCGTGACCACGATGTCGACCGACGCTAGCCGGACCTGTGCGCCGCCCGGCGCCGGCTGATCTCAGTGCGCGCCCGTCGCGGAGCGCATCGTTCGCCATCTACTACGGCGACGAAGAGCCCCTTCGAGGAGCTCAAGGCTGTCCTCGGCTCGAAGCTCTCCCCCTACGAGGACAACAACGGCGACGGCCGCCCGATCGCACGCGCGAGGCGCGGGAGCGTCGGCACGTGCGGTGCGCCCGGCACGACGACGCCCCGGGGGCCGACGTCGCACCCCGGCGGCCCGCTGCACGATCAAGCGGCTGATGCGCCAGATGGGCCTGGCGGGACGGGTCTGCGGCGCCAAGCGGCGCACCACCGTCGCCGACGACACGGCTCCTCGCCCCGCCGACCTGGTCGAGCGCAGCTTCCGGGCCTGCAGTCCCAATGCCTTGTGGGTGGCGGACATCACCTACGTCGCCACCTGGTCGGGCTTCGCCTACGCCGCCTTCGTCATCGACGTGTTCTCCCGGCGCATTGTGGGCTGGCGGGTAGCCAGGTCTCTACAAGACCGAGCTGGCACTTGCCTCCGACCCTCCAGAGGTAGCGGTCGCCGAGGCGACGCGGCGCTCGCCGCCTTCAGCAGCTGGGCGCTATCCGAGGCGTCGACGTCGCCGCGGCACTGCTCCGCGGGTTGGGTGTACCGGCGCGCACTGGGCCGAAGGGTCCGGAGAGACTGACCCGTCGGGAGCAGGAGGTCCTCGAGTTGCTGACGCACGGGCTGTCGAACCCGAAGGTCCGCGACCGGCTCTTCATCAGCGCGAGACCGTCGAACACGACGTCGGGCGCATCTTGTCGAAGCTCGGGTTGCGAAGCAGGGCCGAAGCTGCGGTCCAGGCCCCTACCTGTCCGGAAATGGGGCGTCGCATCGGGGTGTCCCCCGATGCTCGTGGCGCCCGACGCTGCGATGATCACGACATGATTGAGACACGGATGACCGAGATCGCGAACGTCGACATGGCGGCGGCGTGGGATGGCGAGGAGGGCGACGACTGGAGCGAGAACGCCGAGCGCTATGACGCCGCCGATCGATGGATCTGGGCACGGTTCGAGGCCGAGGTGGACATCGGCGAAGCCGACCAAGTTCTCGATATCGGGTGCGGGACGGGAAAGTCGACGCGTTCCGCCGCCCGGCGAGCGTCGTCCGGGTCGGTGCTGGGGATCGACCTGTCGTCACGGATGCTCGACCGCGCGCGACGCCAAAGCGAGGACGAGGGACTGACCAACATCCGCTACGTCCAAGGTGATGCCCAGGTCCACCCCTTCGAGCCCGAGGTCTTCGACATCGCCATCAGCTCGTTTGGCGCGACCTTCTTCGCTGATCCAGTCGCTGCGTTCACCAACATCTCCCGGGCTCTTCGCCACGACGGCCGCGTCGCCTTCGTCGCCTGGCAGCGGTTCGAGAACAACGAGTGGCTAACCGAGATCTTCGACGCCGTCGCAGCGGGGCGCGAACTCCCGGCCCCCCAGCCCGGGTCGCCGGGCCCGTT
>JALYHF010000016.1 GCA_030776745.1 Actinomycetota bacterium
AGCCCACCCAGTGCTCGGGGGAGCGGACGTCGGCCCCAGCGTAGGCGCCGGTGTCGAGCGCCTCGCCGAGCAGGCCCACCAGCCGGCCCGTGGCGGCGTTGAGCACCCCACAAACCTGGGCGATCTCGGCCTCCAGTCGGGCCGCCTCTACCTCCCGGTCCTCCCGCTCCGGATCCATGTCGTCATTGTAGCAAACGTGTGTTCGTGTCAGCAAGGTAACGAGGCGGAGTTATTTTGGGAAACTTCGGGAACCGTATTTTGGCTCTCCGCCATGAAGCGGTCACAGGCAAGCGTCGGCTCAACTGCTGCAATTTGTCGAGCAGGAGTCGGCCAGGGGCTAACTGCCAACAAGACACCGCCGAGCCCGATGGCGATGTGGGCGATATCGCCCGAAGCTCAGTGGCTGTGAACTGCTCGCAGGCGTCACCCATGATTCGGATAACAGTGCCAGCGCCGAGCACTACCTGGGTCACCGGGGAGCGACCGCCGGCGCTTACGCCGCGGGGGCGGTGGCGACCAGCTCCAGGGCCCGGTCGAGGACTTCCTCGACGTCGTGGGCCAGGTGGAACGTCATCTCGTCTCGCACCTTCTCGGGCACGTCGTCCAGGTCGCCGGCGTTGCGGGCCGGGAGGATGACCTCGCTGAGCCCGGACCGGTGGGCGGCCAGCACCTTCTGCTTGACGCCACCGATGGGCAGGACCCGTCCCTGCAGGGTCACCTCGCCGGTCATGCCCACCGACGAGCGCACCGGGCGGCCGGTGAGGAGGCTGGCCAGCGCCGTGGTCATGGCCACCCCCGCCGAGGGCCCGTCCTTGGGCACAGCCCCGGCGGGAACGTGCACGTGGAACCGGCGCTGGGCCGCATCCACGGGCAGTCCCAGCTCGTCGAGGTGGGCCCGGACGTAGGAGAGGGCGATCTCGGCCGACTCCTTCATGACGTCGCCGAGCTGACCCGTGAGGGTCAACCCCGACTCGCCGTCCATCGCCGAGGCCTCGATGAACAGCACGTCCCCACCGACGCCAGTGACGGCCAGGCCGGTGGCCACCCCCGGCACCGCCGTGCGCTCGGCCGCCTCGAAGAAGAACTTCGGCCGCCCGAGGTAGGACCCCAGGTCGTCGGCGGCGACCACGACCGGGGCGGTGGCCTCACCGCCGGCCAGCCGGGTGGCCACCTTGCGCAGCACCTTGGCGAGCTCGCGCTCGAGGGTGCGCACCCCCGCCTCGCGGGTGTGGTCCACCACGATGGCCCGCAGGGCGCCATCGTCCAGCACCACCTCGCCGGGCTCGAGGCCGTTGCGCTCGAGCTGGCGGGCGAGGAGGTGGTCCCGGGCGATGGCCACCTTCTCGTCCTCGGTGTAGCCGTCCAGGCGCACCAGCTCCATGCGGTCGAGGAGGGGACCCGGGATGGTCTCGGCCATGTTGGCCGTGGCCAGGAAGAGCACGTCGGAGAGATCCAGGTCGACCTCGAGGTAGTGGTCGCGGAAGGTGTGGTTCTGGGCCGGGTCGAGGACCTCGAGCAGGGCCGACGACGGGTCGCCCCGCCAGTCGCTGCCCAACTTGTCGACCTCGTCGAGCACGACGACGGGGTTCATGGTGCCCGCCTCACGGATGGCCCGCACGATGCGCCCGGGCAGGGCGCCCACGTAGGTGCGGCGGTGGCCGCGGATCTCGGCCTCGTCCCGCACGCCGCCGAGGGCCACCCGCACGAAGCTTCTTCCCAGGGCGCGGGCCACCGATTCGCCGAGCGACGTCTTGCCCACGCCGGGAGGACCGACCAGGGCGATGATGGCGCCCGAGCCCCGGCGAGAGACCTCGGTGGCGTCCATTCCCCGCTTCGCCCGCAGGGCCCGCACGGCGAGGTACTCCACGATCCGGTCCTTGACGTCGTCGAGGCCGGTGTGGTCGGCGTCGAGCACGGCTCGGGCGTCGCCCACGTCGAGCCGGTCGTCCGAGTAGGTGCCCCACGGCAGCTCGAACACGGTGTCGAGCCAGGCGCGGATCCAGCCGTGCTCGGGGCTCTGCTCGCTGCTGCGCTCCAGGCGTTCGATCTCCTTCTCGACGGCCGCCCGCACGTCCTCCGGCATGCCGCTGTCGGACAGCTTGGCCCGATAGTCGTCGGCGGAGCCGTCGCCCTCGCCGCCTCCTTCACCCAGCTCCTTGCGGATGGCGGCGAGCTGCTGGCGCAGCAGGAAGTCCCGCTGCGTCTTCTCCAACCCCTCGGCCACGTCGTTGCGGATGCGCTCGGCCAGCTCCAGCTCGGCCAGGGCCTCCCGGGCCCACGCCAGGACCTTCTCCAGGCGCTCCTGCAGGTCCACCGTCTCGAGCACCTCGACCCGGCGCTCCAAGGACAGGTCCGACCACACCCCCACCACCGTGTCCACCAGGGTGGCGGGGTCGCTCGTGGCGGCCAGGGCCTCGGGCATCCGCCGCGAGCGGCGACGTTCGGCCAGGGCCGAGACCACGGCCCGGAGCTCGCGCGCCAGCTCGTGGGCCCTCGGCGCGGGCTCGCCGTCGTCGACCCTCTCCGCCTGCACCCACAGGGCCGGGCCGGTGCCGGCCGCGCCGGCGCCGAGCACCGCTCGGTGCAGACCTCGCAGGATCAGCGCGTCGACCCCGTTGGGAAGCTGGCCGGCCGAGTCGACGCGGGCCACGGTGCCCACCCGGGCGAAACGGCCGTCGACCCTCGGCACCAACAGCAGCAGGCCCCCGCCAGCGGCTGCCTCGGCTGCCGCCTTGGCCTCGGGCGACTCCACGGCGAGGGTGACGACCATCTGGGGCAGCACCACGCCCGTCGACAGCGGCAGCAAGGGCAGCGCCCCGATCTCCAGTTCGGCCATCCCGTTCCCTCCCTCGCACGCAGGGGTGCGGGGAGGACAACGTCGCCCGCCGGGCCGGGATTCCCAACTTTGCTTACATACTTACAGGTGGTGGTCCCGGCTGTTCTACGATGCCGTCGTGTCGAGCGACCACGCCGTGGAGCGAGCCCTGGTGGTGAGCGCCCACCCCGACGACGTCGACTTCGGGGCAGCCGGCACGGTGGCCACCTGGACCGACGCCGGGACGGCGGTCTCCTACTGCCTGGTGACCGACGGGGACGCCGGTGGCTTCGACGCCACCGTGCCCCGGCCGCAGATGGCAGCCATCCGGCGAGGCGAGCAGGAGGCCGCGGCCAAGGTCGTCGGCGTGGACGACGTGATCTTCCTCGGCTACCCGGACGGTCGCCTGGTCGTGACCCTGGAGCTCCGGCGGGATCTGGCTCGGGTCATCCGCCGGGTGCGGCCGCAGCGGGTGTTGTGCCCCTCGCCCGACCGCAACTGGCAGAGCATCCACGCCAGCCACCCTGACCACCTGGCAGCGGGCGAGGCCGCCGTGTCCGCCGTCTTCCCGGACGCCCGCAACCCCTTCGCCCACCCCGAGTTGTTGGAGGAGGGCCTCCAGCCCCACGCCGTGGCCGAGGTGTGGATGATGGCGCCGCCGTCGGCCAACCGCTTCGTGGACGTCACCGACGCCTTCGAGCGCAAGATGGCGGCGCTTCGCTGCCACACCAGCCAGCTGCCCGACCCCGAAGCCATGTGCCGCTGGGTGAGAGCTTGGCTCGAGGCGACGGCGAGCCAGGCGGGCCTGCCCGAGGGCCGGCTGGCCGAGGCCTTCCACGTGGTGGACACGGCCTGAAGGGGCGGGGGCTTGGCCGGGTGCCGGCCCATGACGGCCCCTTCGCCGTTCCTCGTCCATACTGTGGACCAGACGCGAGCGGGGGCGCCCCAGGGTGGGAGTGATGCGAAAGCTGGTTCTGGGGACGGGCGCGCTGGCGCTGATGCTCAGCGCCTGCTCGGACGAGGGCGACAAGGTGGCCACCATCAAGAAGCCCACCACCACGAGCACCGAGGCCACGACCACGACGACGACGCTGGTCGAGGTGAGCACGAGCATCACCGCCACCACGGCCAAGAAGCGCCCGGCTCCGGTGGCCAAGGTCCTGCCCGGCCTGGGCCCCGGTGCCCGGGGCGCCCAGGTCCGGGCCCTCGAGCAGCGGCTGGCCGAGCTGAAGTACGACGTCGGCCGGGTGGACGGCGTGTTCGACAGCATCACGGGTCACGCCGTGATGGCCTTCCAGAAGGTGAACGGCATGAAGCGAAGCGGTCGGGCCACCCAGGACGTGCTGGCCAAGCTGGCTTCGGCGGGGCTGCCGGCGCCCATGCTCTCCGCCGGCGGCGCCACCCGCGTGGAGGTGGACATCAAGCGTCAGGTCCTGTTCCTCTACACCGGTGGCGGCCTGAACCGCATCGTCTCGGTGTCCACCGGTTCGGGCAAGCGCTACTGCGTGGACGGCCAGTGCGACACGGCCGTCACCCCGGGCGGGTCGTTCCGCATCACCCGGCGCATCACGGGCTGGCGGACCAGCCGCCTGGGCCGGCTCTGGAACCCGTTGTACTTCAACGGCGGGATCGCCATCCACGGAGCGGCATCGGTGCCGGCCTTCCCGGCGTCGCACGGCTGCGTGCGCGTTCCCATGTCAACGGCGTCGTGGCTGCCGGGGGTGGTGCCCAACGGGACGCCGGTGTACGTGGTGGGCGGGCCCAAGGCGCCCGTGCCCTTCGACGAGCCGGCGCCCGTGGACCTCCGGCCGGACTCCGAGCTGCCGCCCACCACCACCACGGCGGCGGTGACCACGACCACCAAGCCGGCCCCGGCCTCCAGCTCGTCCACCACGTTCCCGCAGCAACCGGCCCCCGGGCGCCGGGGTTGACCTCCCGCTGAAGAGGCGGGGGCTCAGTCCGCCGTCAGCTCGGCCAGCCGCCTGTCGATGCGGTCCCGCTCCTGGATCAGCGCCCGGCGCTCCTCGTCGGAGGACTCCAGGAAGTCGACCAGCTCGGCCACAGCGGCGCGCACCAGCCGGCCTCGACCGGGGGCGAGCCCCGTTCCCAGCCGGTCGGCCTCGACCACGTCGGGGTCGTAGGGCACGACGTGGGCCAGCGGCACGCCGTACTCGGCCGTCACGGTGGCGAAGAACTCGGCGTCGTCGGGCAGGTGGGCCTTGTTGCCCACCCCGTACACCCGCGGGATCCCGAGCTCCTCGGCCAGGGCCAGCGTGCGGGCGGCGGTGAGCACGGACTTGTGGCTCGGCTCCATGATGACCAGCAGGATGTCGGCGTAGGCCAGGGTGCCGCCGGAGCGGCTCAGGTGCTCCAGGCCGGCCTCCATGTCGACGAGGGTGACGTCCGCCTCCTCCTCGATGGCGGCTCCCAGCAGGCTGCGCACGGACGCGTGGCTCCCGCAGGTGCAGCCCGCACCGGCCTGGGTGACGCGCATGGCGTGCAACAGGGTCACGCCCGAGCTGGTCTGGGCGCCGTACTCGAGCAGCAGGTCGGCCGGGGTGATGGCTCCGTCGCCCGAACCGACGACCAGCGAGCGCGGCAGCAGCGGCACCCGGTCGGCGGTGGCGGCGTCCAAGCCGAGGTTCAGCGCCAGGTTGGGGTTGGAGTCGGTGTCCACGGCGAGGACCCGCTTGCCCCGCTCGGCGTAGGTCTCCGCGAGGAGGGCCGAGATCGTGGTCTTCCCGATGCCTCCCTTGCCGACGATGCCCAGCTTCATGTGCCACCCTTCCTCTGGTCGGATGTCGCGATTGTCGCGCCCCTGGTGCGCCTACCGGTACCTGTCCCTCGCACCTAGTGGAGCGGCCGCCGGGCCCGGCGGTCAGGCGTGGCGCTGGCGGGCGCCGATGAGGTTGAGGGCGCTGCCCGCCCGGAACCACTCGATGTGCTCGGTCGACATGGTGTGCGTGCACTCGAAGTCGACCACCGCGCCGTCGGCTGTGTGGAGACGGCACTGCACCGGCGCATCCGGTGCCAGCTCGGCCAGGCCCAGGACCGAGATGCAGCTGCCCTCGTCGATCTGGTCGTAGGTGGAGGGGTCGGCGAAGGTGAGCGGCAGCATTCCCTGCTTCTTGAGGTTGGTCTCGTGGATCCGGGCGAACGAGCGGGCCAGGATGGCCCTGGCGTTCATGTGGCGCGGCTCCATGGCCGCGTGCTCCCGCGACGAACCCTCGCCGTAGTTCTCGTCGCCCACGGCCACCCAGGCCACGCCTGCGTCCCGACAGTGCCGGGCGGCGTCGGGGAACGACTCCACCGCCCCGTGGACGGGGCACCTGCCCCGTCCCACCTCGCCCGTGAAGGCGTTGACGGCGCCGAGGAAGAGGTTCTGGGAGATGTTCTCGAGATGACCCCGGTACTTGAGCCACGGTCCGGCGGCCGAGATGTGGTCGGTGGTGCACTTGCCCCTGGCCTTGACCAGCACGGGGAGCCGGACCAGGTCGGTGCCGTCCCAGGGCGGGAAGGGCGCGAGCAGCTGGAGCCGGTCGCTGTCGGGACGGACCACCACCTCCACACCCGAGCCGTCCTCGGCCGGCGTCTCGAAGCCCTCGTCGCCCGCCTCGAAGCCCCGCCCCGGCAGCTCGTCGCCCAGCGG
>JALYHF010000017.1 GCA_030776745.1 Actinomycetota bacterium
GGTCCACCCCGCTCGCACGGTGGCCGCCGCCGCCGACCGCCTCCACCGGTTGGACTGGCGCTCCCCGGCCCGCCGGCGGGTTGGGCACGAGCGGGAGCGGCTGGCCGCTCGCCATCGCCACCTCGACGCCCTCTCGCCGGCGCGGGTCCTCGATCGCGGCTATGCCGTGGTGCGCACCGGGGACGGCTCGGTGCTGCGGCGAGCCGGCGACGTGGCGCCCGGTGAGGCCCTCGACGTGCAGCTGGCGGCCGGTGGCCTGGCCGCCCGCGTCGAAGGCGTCCATCCGTGACGGACCCTGCCGCCGACCCGCCGGTCGACGAGGAGTCCATGAGCTACGAGGAGCTGGTGGAGGCCCTCGAGCAGCTCACGCAGCGCATGGCCGACGGCGACATCGGCATCGAGAAGGCGGTGGAGCTGTACGAAAGGGCCGGCCGCCTGCACGCGCTGGCCGCCGAGCGCCTGGCCCGGGTCCAGGAGCGCATCGAGCGCCTGGCCGGACAGGAGTGACCGCCAGCAGGAGCACGGCGGAACCGGGTGGGCCGCCGTGACGTTGCCGGCACCGCCACTCGAAGGGGGCGTGCGAGGCCTCTACCTCGAGGTCGCCACGGCCACGGCTGCGCTCCTGGCCGACGCCTCGGTGGCCGAGCACTGGGACGAGGAGAGCACGCTCCCGCACTTCGCCGTGAGCGGGTTGGCCGGCCACCTGGCCCGAGCCGTCCTCCAGGTGGAGTGGTACCTCGACGCAGACCTCCCGGACGCGGAGCTCGTCACCGCCAGCGAGTACTACGCCGCCCTCACGGGCGTCGCCGATCCCGACTCCGAGCTCAACGTCGCTGTGCGCCAGCGGGGCGAGGAGGTGGCCTCCAGCGGTCCCAGCGCGTTGGCCGCCCGCACGGCAGCGGCGCTGGCACGACTCCGCACGAGGCTAGCGGCCGAGCCGAGCGACCGCTGTGTGGGGGCGCTGGGCCGCCTGCTGTTGCTGGACGAGTACCTGAAGACTCGGTTGGTGGAGATGATGGTGCACATGGACGACCTGGCGCTGAGCGTGGGGTTGAGCCCGCCCGAGCCCCCGGCCGATGCCGCTCGCCTGGCCATCGAGACGCTGGTCGAGGTGGCCGCGCTCCGCCACGGGCACCTCGCCGTCCTTCGCGCCCTCACCCGCCGCGAGCGGCAAGGCACCGAGATCCTCCGAGTTCTGTGACCGTCGTGGGCAGAGCCGAGCCCGACCTTGCCCCGCTCTCAGCCCCGAGGACGTCCCTTGAGCACCCGGTCGGCGACCGTGCGCATCGACTCACCACTCGTCAGGGCCACGGTGCGCAGCCGATCCAACGCCTCGTCGCTCGTCCGCTCCTCGGTGGCCATGATCACACCTGTCGCTTGCGCGATCAGGGCTTGGCTCTCCAGCGTCTCGACCAGCCCCTCCACCATGTCCAGCGAGTAGGCGTAGAGCGGAGAGGTGCTGATCGCCTCGGCGGCATGGTCCGCCATCGGCTGCACCGCTTCCTCGCACTGGGCATCGAACGCGTCCGGCAGGCGGGAGTACATGTTGAGGGCCCCGACGGTGCGGCCCCTCGCCACCAGCGGAACCGACAGGACGCTGTTGACCTCGAGGTCGAGAGCTCCGGGGGCGAAGCGCGAGAAGCGACCGTCTCGCTCGAGGACGTCGATCCTGATCAGGTTCGAGTCCGTGATGGCGCCCAGGCAGGGCCCCTCGCCCGTCTGGTACTGGACCAGATCGATCTCGACGGCCAGGCGATCGGTGACCGCGCTCGTCGTCGGCTCACCGTCGATGAGCAGGGTGATGCCAGCGGCGTGGCAGTGCGGGATGGTCCGCTTGACGATGGCGACGACGCTCTCGAGCTTTGCCGGGAGCGTCCGCTGCGTGCTGAGCAGCTTGGTGACCCGAGAGAGCTTCTCGATGGACTCTTCGGGGAGCTCTTGCATCGCCGACTCCTCGCTGAGCGTGATCTCAGCCTCACTTCTGAAGCCGCGTGCGCGCCAAGTCCATACCCGCCCCCCGCGTCAGCCAACCTCTGCCCGCCCAGTGACAGCCACGACGCTCGGCGCCCACGCTGGTGATAGACCCAGTTCGATGGCGTCCACGCATCGCTACTCGGTGCGCTGCTCCTGGGCTGGCTCCACCGGCGCTGGCTACGGTGAGTACACCCGGACGCACACGGGCCACACCAGGCCGGCCACGGAGGCTCTGACCCTCTCGGCCGATCCCGCCTTTCAGGGTGATGCCAACCTCCTGAACCCGGAGCAGCTCTTGGTCCTGGCGGCCGCTTCGTGCCAGCTCCTCTCCTTTCTCGCCGTGGCGGCGCGGGCGCGACTCGACGTGGTCGGCTACGAAGACGACGCAGAAGGTGAGATGCCCGAGGACGATCCTCCCCTGCGCCTCACGCGGATCGTGCTGCGGCCCCGCATCACCCTCGGCTCCGCAGCGAGCGAAGACCGGGTCAGGGGCCTGGTGGAGATCGCCCACCGCCAGTGCTACATCGCCAACAGCTTGCGGACCGATGTGGTCGTCGAGCCGACGTTCGCAGGGCCGCAGTAGACGGCGAGGCGCGCCGTTGACCAGGGCCACTCGCCGATCCCTACAGGATCGAGAGAACGGGCTGGGTCGCCTTGGTGAGGCGCTCGAGGACGCCGTAGTCGTCCAGCACGATGTCCACCGCGTTGGGGTGCGTCCAGAGCCGCCCGCGCTCCATCGCCTCACGGTCCTCCCAGAAGTAGATGCTCCCGTACCGCTGGCTTTCCGGGTCCTCCAACCACACGTTGGCCAACAACCCGGGCGTGGCCGCCACGCCTGCCGTCACCTGGTGGCAGTCGGTGATGTACTGCTCCTCGGTCACGCCATCGAGGGCGAAGGTGATGATCTGGAGGTGCATGGTTACCTCGACTTTCGCTCGGGTCCGGGGCCTGAGACACCTACCCACGCCCCTGCGCAGCCATGCCGCGGTGGCGGTGGCGATCACCTCCGCACGGCCAGATGTCCGGCGCCCGCCTGGGAGTGTCAATGCAGGCCCAGAGGCGGGTCCACAAGGCTTACGCCAACAGCCAGTACAGTCCAACGTGTCCTTTCCGATTCACGCTCAAGGAGAAGAGAGCAGTCGATGGCAAAGAAGGCAGTTGCTCGAACGACAAAGCGCAGCGGGACCATGACCGACGACCACAAGGCCGCGCTGGCGGAAGGGCGTGAGCAAGGCCGTGCGGTACGGCGCTACCTCGAGGCGCTCGAGTCCCAGCGACCCAAGCGGGGACGAAAGCGGACGGCGGACAGCATCCAGAAGCGCCTGGCCGACATCGACGAACGCCTGGCCAATGCCGACGCGCTGGCCCGCCTCCACCTCAGCCAGGAACGCATGGACTTGGAGCGTCAGCTGAGCGCTGGAGACGACAATATCGACCTCGAGTCCCTCGAGGCCGAGTTCGTTCAGTCCGCCGGCCCGTACAGCCAGCGGAAGGGAATCACCTATCAGGCGTGGCGCGAAGCTGGGGTCGAACCGAGGGTGCTCAAGGCTGCGGGTATCGGCCGCGGTCAGTAGCTCGTCCAACGTGACGGTGTCGGTCGCGACGGCAAGAAACTGATGCCGGTGGCAGCAGAATGGTGGGCGTCAGTCGGCACCGTTGGCCCAGGCATCGATCCGGGCGCATGGCAGCTGCCGTAGCGGAGGAGGACGGCGGGCGGCGCATCGCCATGGGGTCAGGCGCCGGCGAACTTCAGAAGGTCTCCCATGGTGAACTCGCCCTTTCGCTCGGTGAAGGGACGATCCGGCTGAAAGGTCGGGCCCAACGTGAAGAACGAGCTCCGGTTGTGGGCCAGGAGGCCCACGATGACCTCGGCGACGATGCGCCCGCCGACCGGTCCCAGCCGGCGGGAGTCTCCCAGCAGCTCGGCCTCCCGAAGGATGTAGAACCACAGCGGCGCCTGGCCGTCCCACCGCGGATCGCCGAGCCCGAGCTCCTCGTTGGTGAGCGGCTCCAGGGCACCCAGTTCCCGCTTCATCTCCTTGGCTACCGCCTGTCCGGACGGGACCCGAAGATCGCGTCCTCGAAGGAGGTTGCGCGCCGCCAGTGAGCGCGGCTCGTCGCCGAAGGGAAGGTGGAACAGCGGCGCGGAGAGCTTGGTGTCGATGCGCATCGACCTCTGGGGCGAGGTCGTCGACGCCGGAAGGTCGAAGAAGCTCTGCCAGTCGATCTTCAGGCTGGGCAAGAGCGGACGGAAGCCGTTGAGGTTGCCCTCACCCGGCTCGGGTTGGAAGAAGGCGGCGACCTTCTGATCGTTCATGCGGTAGGCGGGTCGGACCTGGCTGTGGCCGAAGCGGTAGGCAGCGACGGAGAACTCCACGGGCATGAAGGGGGTCTTCTTTGGCTTGTAGAAGCGCAGGCGAGCACGGATGGGAGCGTTGCCAGACGGCTTCTTGAGGACATCGTCCACCACGCTCTGCCCGCAGATCCGGGGGAGGAAGTCCGTGAGCACGGCCCACTGGTAGTGGAGCTGAGCGAGCCGCTGGGCCCGGGGGAACACCTGGTCGGCCGGGACCCCATCGAGATGGTCGACGATGGCGTTGTGGAACCTGATGAAGGCGATCTGGAGCTGGCAGACGATGGCGTTCTCGTCGTTGCGAGGGTCCCCGATGTCGGCTCTGCCGTCTGGTCCTCGAACGAGGTCCTCGACGCCGTCGTGCACGTCCAGGCGAAGCTTGGGCCCATCGAAGAGCTGCGGACTCACCGCCGGGCCACCCTTGTACACGCTGTCGAGGTCGAAGACCGGCGTGCGAAAGTTCTCGACGCCGTCGGGGTCCTGGTCCGCCCCGAGCTGAGACACCGGGTCGAACGTGATGTCATGGTCCACGAACTGCCCGAGAAAGGTGAACCCCGCCGGGATGTCGGGGTTGTCGAACTGCGTGAAAGGGTTGGGGCGAGGCTGCTCCATCGTCGCCGCCAGGGAGAGCAGGAGGTCGGGTTCGGGCGTGAACGGGGGCAGCTTCGGGAACATGAGGCCGAACCGGCCCTCGGCGTCCCTGCGCTTCGTGACCAGCCTGATGCCGCGTGGCTCCCTCGAGCCGTGCGGTACCTGCTCCGGCATCCTTGCCCCTCCTGCCCGTGAGTGAACGGATGAGGACCCCCAGGAGAACCTGGCGCGAGCCCAACCGTGAGAGCGCGCCTGGGGTCGTCCTGATACACGAGTTCTCGGGAACGGCGGCCCCGACGTGAGGGTGCCGGAGGCGGCGACGCGCCTCTTCGTGTACGGGACCCTCATGCCCGGCGGGGCGCGATGGCCAGCGCTGCGCCCCTACGCCACTGCGTGGGAGCCGGCCACCGCGCCCGGTCGTCTGTGGGACACCGGGCGCGGCTACCCTGCCGTCCGCTTCGATCCCGACGGCGGCCCCATCCGGGGCTTCCTCGTCGCCATCGCCCCGGAGCTGGCCGTCGACGCCATCGCCGTGCTCGACGTCATCGAGGCTGAGGGAGTGCTCTACCGCAGGGTCGAGGTGGTCACGTCCGCTGGCCCCGCCTTCGGCTACGAGTGGCTCGGGTCGACCGAGGG
Source organism: Actinomycetota bacterium (assembly GCA_030776745.1). Lineage (GTDB taxonomy): Bacteria > Actinomycetota > Acidimicrobiia > Acidimicrobiales > JALYHF01. The sequence goes on from JALYHF010000017.1 coordinate 5,555, forward strand.
TTTGGCGGGGTTGGCCGACGGTTGGCCGTGCCCGCCGGGTTGATCGGCACCGGCGGGCGCACCAAGGCTCAGCTCACCACTTCGACGGGCACCCGGCCCTGGCCGAGGAACACGGCCCGGAACGGCGCCGGCGCTCACGCCCCAGGAACCAGGTCACGCGACCCTCGTAGTCCCCTCCGAAGGAGAGGGCCGTCGGGCGGTACCGGACGGGCCCCGCGCCTCGCAGCCCAGGAGGAGGTGGCTCAGGCCCGCTCGGGCCAGGTGACGCTGAAACAGCGCTGGCGGCGGCTCCCCGCCGCCCAGGGCGCCCACAGCCCGAGAAGGGCTCGGCGGGTTCGATCCGTCCACTCCATGGCCTCGGGAGCCGCTACCCGGCGCACCACCTGACGGATGCCCCCCTCGTGCACCGCGTAGCCCGCCCACGCCCCCGGGTAGTGCATGGTGGCGCCGATCTCGGAGACCACCAGTGGCCCGTGGCTGTGCCTCCGGTTGCGGTGCGAGTGCCCGGCGGTCACCAGCGTGGCCGGGTTCGACCGGATCACGGTCTCGAGCAGGGCTCGGGCCTCGTCGCCCGGTATCCCCCTGGGGTAGGCGGTGGGGAACTGGAAGCGCTGCGGGTAGTGGTGCATGGCGAGGAAGGCGGGGCCCGGGGCCGCCGCCAGCAGGTCGGCCAGGCGGCGGCGCTGCCGGTCGCCCACCCGGCCTCCGCTCTTGCGGGGGACGGCGGTGTCGGCCAGCACGATGCGAAGACCGGGCAGGTCCCGGGACCTCGCCTCCTCGACCAGCGTGATGCCGTGGGCGGCCAGCGTGGCCCTCCCGTCGACTGCCTTGCGCCCGACGTCGTGGTTGCCGAGCATCGCCTCCACCGGCACGGGGAGCGAGCCCAGCATGCGGGCAACCTCCTCCCACTGCTGCGGCCGCCCGTGGTAGGTGAGGTCGCCCTTGGCCACGATGAGCTGCGCCCCCCACGCCACCGCCTCGGAGAGGGCGGAGCCAGCGCAACGGGTGGCGTAGGGCTGTCGGCCCGGACGCGGCTCCTCCTTGATCCGGCGCAGCACGCCGAAGTGGCGCTCGCCGATGTGCAGGTCGTTCACCGTGGCGAAGCGGCACAGCTGCTCGCCGGGGGGTGGGGCCAGGGTGCGGAAGCGGGCCACTCGACGAGGGCGACCACCGGGGCGGCGCAGCGTGAGGTGCAGCGTGGTGGCCGGCGGCAGGCCCTCGAGGACGGCTGCCCCTGGGCGCTCGTCGACGGGCACCGTGGCGGTGGCGCCCCCGGCCTGGAGCAGGGTCCCCTCGGCAAGGCCGGACCAGCAGACCTGGGCTGCGGTGTCCTCGACGGCGAAGACCGCCAGGCGTGTCTTCACCCGTCTGCCGGCAGGACGTCGGCCAGGCCGTCGCCATGGCGGGCCCGGAAGGCGACGGCGATGTCGAGGCGCTCGAGGAGCTGTTCCACCGCCTTCTCCTTGCCCTCGAGCGGATGGGCGGCGAGGAAGGCGTGCACGTCGGCGGCCGTCTCGGGGCGCGACAGGTTGGTGACGCCTCCGAGCATGCGGTCGTGGAGGCTCTCGGGGAACCGGGCCAACAGCTCGGCCCAGTGCTGCTTCACCAGCTCCCACGCCACCTCGCCCCCCGCCAGGTTGGCGAGCAGGGCCGAGACCAGGAACGGGCCGTTCTGGGGGCGCGCCTCCGCCCGCGCCAGGTCCATGGTGCGCCGCACCAGGGCGGGGTCCTCGAAGCCGGCCAGGGCGTGGAGGTAGCGGAGCTCCTCCTGGGGCGTGCTGGCCGTGCGGTACCGCTCGAGGAAGGTGGCGTACTCGGCCTCACCGCCGGCGGCGGCCACCACAGCCACCACGGCACCGGCCACGTCGGCGTCGACCGAGCCGGCGTCTTCGAGGTACTGGGCGTGCAGCTCGGCGGCCCGGGCCCGCACGCCGGCGTCGGCGCCCAGCACCCCCAGCGCCCCGATGAGCGTGGCCCGCAGGGTGCGAGTGGTCTCCGCCTCGCCCGGGGAGGGCGCCCAGCCCAGGCGCTCGAACGCCGGCCCGGCCAGCGCCCGGACGAAGGCCTGGAGCCGGGACCGGCCCCCCGGTGGGGCGAGGTCCCCGGCCAGCATGCGATCGAGAAAGCCGAGGCCGGCCAGGACGGCCCTCCACACGTTGGGGTCGCTCTCGTCGCCCAACAGCCCGGCCAGGCCCACGAAGTCCTCCACCGGCGCCAGCCCGGCCAGCACCGCCGCCCAGGCGTCACTGACCAGCCCGTGGCGCTCGAGGGGCTCGAGCCGGGCCAGGTCGGCGGTGAGGGCGTCGAGCAGGGCCGGCGGGTAGCGGACGCGATAGAAGCCCCAGTTGCCCTCGTTGGCCACCACCCAGTCCGCCTTGCCGGACAGCTCGAAGGTGGCGGTCTCCTCGCCCACTAGGAACCGGCGCCTGACCACCTCGTCGCCCACGCCGGCCCGCACCAGCACGGGGAGCTGCCAGGGGGACGCCTCCGTGTCGTCGCCGCCCTCCAGGTAGCGGAACCGGCGCTGGACCAGGGTGAGGCGGGTCCCGTCGGCGCTCAACTCGACAGAGACGATCGGGTAGCCGCCGCGGTAGATCCACGAGTCCATGATCGACCGGGCCGGCTCGCCGGTGGCGGCCTCCACCGCGTCCCAGAGATCGGTGGTCTCGGTGTTGCCGTAGCTGTGGGTGGCGATGTAGCGGGCGATGCCCTTGCGGAACGGCTCCGCTCCCACGTACCGCTCCAGCATGCGCAGCACGGCTGCGCCCTTCTGGTACGTGAGCACGTCGAACATGGCCTCGGCATCCTCGGGACGGCGGACCGGGAACTCGACGGGGCGAGTGGAGGCGAGGCCGTCGACCACCATGGCGTGGCCCCGGTCGAGGGCGAAGCTCACCCACCGCTCCCACTCTGGGCGGAAGTCGTCGACGCACAAGAGCTCCATGAAGGTGGCGAAGGCCTCGTTGAGCCAGATCCCGTTCCACCACTTCATGGTCACCAGGTCGCCGAACCACATGTGGGCGATCTCGTGGGCGATCACGTCGGCCACCCGCTCGAGCTCCCCCCGGGTGGCCCGCGCCGGGTCCACCAACAGGGCCGTCTCGCGAAAGGTCACCGCGCCCAGGTTCTCCATGGCCCCCATGGCGAAGTCGGGAAGGGCGATGAGGTCGAGCTTTCCCGCCGGATAGCCGATCTCGAAGTAGCGGCTGAAGAAGCGCAGGGCATGGGCAGCCACCTCGAGGGCGAACCCGGCCAGGTCCTGCTTGCCCGGCACGCACGCCACCCGCACCGGGACGCCGTCCACGTCGAGGGGGTCGCTCACCTCGAAGGGACCGACGATGAAGGCCACCAGGTACGTCGACATGGGCATGGTCTCGGCGAACCGGACCTGGTGTCTGCCGTCTCCCACGTCGGCTCGCTCCACGATCTCCGAGTTGGAGATGGCGGTGAGGGCGTCGTCGACGACGAGCGTCACCGCGAAGGTGGCCTTGCGGTCCGGCTCGTCCCAGCACGGGAAGGCCCGGCGGGCGTGGGTGGGCTCGAACTGGGTGGTGCCGATGGTGTGGGCCGTCCCGTGCTCGTCGGTGAAGCGGCTCCGGTAGAAGCCCCGCAGCTCGTCGTTCAGCGTCCCCGAGAAGGCCAGGTGGAGCGTGTGCACCCCCGGCCGGGCCGTCCCCTCCAGGGTGATGACGGCGCGCTCGGCCTCGTCGTCGTGGCGCACGGTGGCGGCCAGGCTGGTGCCGTCCTCGGCCACCAGCTCGGCCCGCTGGATGGCCAGCTCCACGGCGTTGAGCACCACCTCGGCCACCGGTTCGTGCACGCGCACCCGGACCCGTTCCTCGCCCGCGAAGGAGGCGCCGGGAAGGTCGGGAGCCAGCGTGAGCTCGTAGCGGTCGGGCTCGACGGCGCGGGGCAGCCGGTCGGGGTCCTCCGTGGGCACAGCCGGCGAGGCTAGCGGTGCCCGTCGCCCATGACGGCGGCCCGCCCGCCCGGCGGGTAGGTTCGGCCCGGTGGGTGCCCCGGATCTCGACGTGGTGGCGGTGGGCAGCGCCATCGTCGACGTGCTGGCCGGCACCGACGACGCCACCGTCGAGGCGCTGGGCCTGGTGAAGGGCACGATGGCGCTGGTCGACGCCGACCGGGCCGATGCCCTTTACGCCTCGATGGGCCCGGCCCTCGAGATCTCCGGAGGCTCGGCCGCCAACACCGCGGCCGGCGTCGCCTCCTTCGGCGGCGCCGCCGCCTTCATGGGCAAGGTGCGCGACGACCAGTTCGGAGCCGTCTTCATCCACGACATCCGCGCCCTCGGAGTGGAGTTCCCGACGCCCCCCGCCGCGCGGGGCCCGGCTACCGCCCGCTGCCTGGTCATGGTCACGCCCGACGCGCAGCGCACGATGGGCACCTACCTGGGCGCCGCCACCGGCTTCGGCCCCGCCGACATCGACGAGGACCTCGTGGCCCGGGGCCGGTTCACCTACGTGGAGGGGTACCTGTGGGACCCGCCCGAGGCCATCCATGCCCTGCGCCGAGCGATGGGAGCCGCCCACGCCGCCGGCGGCCGCGTCGCCCTCAGCCTCTCGGACCCGTTCTGCGTGGCCCGCCACCGCCAGGAGTTCCTCGACCTCCTCGACCGGGAGGTGGACGTGCTGTTCGCCAACGAGGTGGAGATCGTCTCGCTCCTGGAGGTGGGTTCCTTCGAGGCCGCCGTGGCCGCCGTGCAAGGCCGGTGCCAACTGGCCGCCCTCACCCGCGGGCCTCTGGGATCGGTGGTGGTGGCCGGGGACTCGGTGCTGGAGGTGCCGGCCGAGCCGGTGGCCGAGGTGGTGGACACCACCGGGGCCGGCGACCTCTACGCCGCCGGGTTCCTCTTCGGCCTCAGCCGGGGCGTCGACCTCGAGCGCTGCGCCCGCCTCGGCAGCGTGGCCGCGGCCGAGGTCATCTCCCACATGGGTGCCAGGCCGGCCGTCTCCCTCGCCTCCCTGGCCCAGCCGCTCCTCGGCTGAGCGGCCGTCGGGCCCTCAGCGCAGGCCTCCCTCCTCCAGCTCAGGAGGCAGGAAGGCGAGGTCCAGGTCGGCCAGGCGCACCAAGGTGGAGGCCACCCAGCTGCCGAACGCTCCCAGGTGCTGGCCGAGCCGGGAGGCGTCCTCCAGCATCGACTCCTCCAGGCGGAGCTCCCCCGAGTAGGAGACCTCCACGGCGAACTGGCGGTCGCCCAGCCCGGAGTCGTAGTGCCGCTCGACGGTGGGGTTGCTGCGCTCCAACGCCTCGCCGCCGACGGACGGGCCGTCCTCGGGCAGGACGGCGAGGACGGTGGCGGGCTCGGGGGCAGAGGCCAGCCGCTGCACGCGCAGGGTGATGTCGACGTCGATCTCGGGCGGGTCGTCGCTCGGCTCACCGATGGTCCAGGACCGGTAGGCGGTCTGGCTCCACGTGGGCCAGTCGAAGGTGATCTCGGCCTGCACCCGTGGCGGCAGCCCTTCGCCCGGCAGGGTGTACGACGTCTCCCACGAGACGTCGCCCAGGAGCACGTCGACCTGGAAGCGCTCCTCCAGGGCGTGGCGTTCGAGGAGGGCATCCTCGAGCGCCCGCCGCAGAACGCCGATGGCCTCGAGGAACACATGGTCGAGCATCGCCGGGCGAGGCTACCGTGCCCCAATGGCCACCAATCCCTGGCTGGGCCGGGGCCCGCTCCACTACGCCCACCAGGGTGGGGCCCGGGAGGCGCCCTCCAGCACGCTGTTCGCCATGCGCCGGGCCGTGGCCGCCGGGGCCGACGGCCTCGAGCTCGACGTCCACGTCACCGCCGACCGCCACCTGGTGGTGTGCCACGACGCAACCGTCGACCGCACCACCGACGGCACCGGCCGCATCGCCCAGCTCACCCTCGAGCAGGTGCAGGCCCTGGACAACGCCTACTGGTGGGTCCCGGACAAGGTGGTGGACCACGGCGGGGCCCCGGCCGACTACCCGCTGCGGGGTCGGGCGCCCCACGACCCGGACCTGCGCATCCCGCCGCTCCGGGCCGTGCTCGAGGCCTTTCCGGACACGTTCCTCAACTTCGACATCAAGGAGACGGCGCCGGCGGTGGAGCCCTACGAGGGCCTGTTGGCGGAGCTGCTGCGGGAGTTCGGCCGGACCGACGACGTCATCGTGGCCAGCTTCCTCGACGAGGCCACCGACGCCTTCTCGGCCATCGCCCCCGAGGTCAGCACCTCAGCCGGGATGGCGGCCACCGCCGCCTTCTACTTCGCCGTCCAGGACGGCACGTCGCCGCCCCCCATGCGCCACCACGCCCTCCAGGTCCCATCCGCCTTCGAGGACGTCACCGTCGTGGACCACCGCTTCGTGGAGGCTGCTCACCAGCTCGGGCTGGCCGTGCACGTGTGGACCGTCGACGAGGCGGCCGACATGGAAGCCCTGCTCGACCTCGGCGTGGACGGGATCATGACCGACCGCCCCAGCGTCTTGGGCGACGTCCTCGCCAAACGCCGCTGAACCCCGCCTCCCGCGGGTGCTCGGGCCGGCGGGTCAGCGCCCGGCGTTGGGCCTCTTGCCGTGGTTGGCCTTGTTCTTGCTCCGCAGCTTGCGCTTGGTGGTCTTCTTCGACATGGCCAGAGGGACGCTAACGGGCCGCTGTAGCCTGCCGCCAATGGAGTGGAGCCCAGGGAGCCGGCGGTAGTCGTGGAGCGCCTCGGCATCGTCGGCCTCCCCAACGCCGGCAAGTCGTCGCTGTTCAACGCCCTCACCCGGGGATCGGCTCTGGTGGCCGCCCATCCCTTCTCCACCACCGAGACCAACGTCGGCGTGGCCCAGGTGCCGGACCACCGGCTGGTGGCCCTCTCGGAGATGTCGGCGAGCAAGAGGACGGTCCACGCCACCGTGGAGCTGGTGGACATCGCCGGCCTGACCGCCGGCTCGGCCGCCGGCGAAGGCCTGGGCAACCGGTTCCTGGGCGGCATCCGCGAGGTGGACGCCCTGTGCCTGGTGCTGCGCGCCTTCGAGGACGACAACGTGGTGGGAGGCAGCGACCCGCTCGAGGACCTCGGCGTCCTGGAGCTCGAGTTGGTGCTGGCCGACGTGGCCAGCGCGGAGAGCCAGATCGGCAGGCGGCGCAAGGCGGCCCGGGCCGACAAGTCCCTGGCCGGTGACGTCGCCGTGCTGGAAGCGGCGCTCGCCGAGCTTCAGTCGGGGACACCGCTCTACCGGTCGGCGCTGAGCCCGGACCAGAAGAAGGCCCTGAAGCCGTTCTTCCTCCTCACCGACAAGCCGGTGCTGGCCGTGGTGAACCTCGGCGAGGACCAGGCGGGCGACGCCGACACCTTCGTCAAGCCGGTGGCCGCCGAGCTGGGAGCGGCCGCCGAGGTGCTCGGCGTCAGCGTGCAGCTCGAGGCCGAGGCCGCCCGGCTCGACGCCGCCGAGAGGGCCGAGCTGCTGGAGGGCCTGGGCCTCGGTGAGGGGGCGCTTCCCCGGGTGGTGCGGGCGGCGTACCACCTGCTCGGTCGGCGCACCTTCCTCACCACTGGTGACAAGGAGTCGCGGGCGTGGACCTTCCGGGCCGGGGCCCGGGCACCGGAGTGCGCCGGCGTGATCCATTCCGACCTGCAGCGCGGCTTCATCCGAGCCGAGGTGATCCGCTGGGACGCCCTGCTCGAGCTGGGCTCGTGGTCGGCGGCGCGCGAAGCCGGGCGGCTCCGGGTCGAGGGCAAGGACTACGAGGTCGTCGACGGTGACGTGCTCGAGATCCGCTTCAACGTCTGACCACTGATGCCGTGGCTGCTGCGCGACGGCGAGGTGCTGGCCGCCCTGGAGGTAGCCGACGGCTTCGGTGAACGGCTGCGGGGGCTGCTCGGGCGCGACGGTGTCGAGGGGGCGTTGGTGCTCACCCACTCCCGGTCGGTGCACACGGTCGGGATGCGCTTCCCCCTCGACGTGGCCTTCTGCGACCGCGACCTCACCGTTCTCGACACCGTCACCATGCGCCCGAACCGCGTGGGGCGCCCCCGCCTCCGGGCCCGCTACGTGATCGAAGCGGAGGCTGGTGCCTTCGAGCGCTGGCGGCTCCGGCCTGGGGACCACCTGGAGATCAAGGGATGAGCAGGAGCGGGGGCGCACTGGTGGTCGTGGCCACACCGATCGGCAACCTGGGCGACCTGTCGCCCCGCGCCGTGGAGGCGCTGTCGTCGGCCGACGTCATCGCCTGCGAGGACACCCGCCGCACCCGCGCCCTGCTGGCCCACGCCGGCATCACCGGGGCGAGGCTGGTGGCCGTGCACGACCACAACGAGGCGGCCCGGGTGCGCGAGGTGCTGGGCCTGATCGACCAGGGGCGGCGCGTCGTCCTCGTGAGCGACGCCGGCACGCCGGCCATCTCCGACCCCGGTGAGCGCCTGGTGTCGGCCGCCGCCGCCGCCGGCCATCCCGTCGAGGTGGTGCCGGGGCCGTCGGCCGTCATCGCCGCCGTGGTGGCCAGCGGGCTGCCCACCGGGCGCTTCGTGTTCGAGGGCTTCCTGCCTCGGAAGGGCCGCGAGCGAGCCGAGCGGCTGGCGTCACTAGCGGGAGAGCGCCGGACGACGGTGCTCTACGAGGCACCCCACCGCGTCCGGGACACCGTCGCCGACCTGCTCGAGGTGTGCGGCCCCGACCGGCGCGTCGCGCTGGCTCGTGAGCTGACCAAGCTGCACGAGGAGGTGTGGCGGGGAGCCCTGGCCGGCGCCCTCGAGCACCTGGCCGCCACCTCGCCCCGTGGCGAGTACGTGGTCGTCCTCGCCGGTGCCCCCGACGCCCCGGAGGCGGCCGAGCCGGACATCGAGCAGGCTTTGACGATGCGCATGGGGCGAGGCGAGGAGAAGCGGTCGGCGGTGGCCGCCGTGGCCGCCGAGCTCGGTGTGCCGAAACGGCGGGTCTACGACGTCGCCGTGCGCCTGTCCCGGACCTGACCCTCGGGGCTGTCCGCCGTCCGCCCATCGGGAGCGGACAGCTCCAGGGCGCACGGGGCACACACGCGCTTGTCGCGGTACGGCCGCAGGCGGTCGTCGCCCTCACAGAAGACGCAGCGGGCCTCGACCTTGCGCAGGAAGATGGCGCCGCCGTCGACGCCGATCTCCAGCTCGTCCCCGGCGCGGATGCCGAACATGCGCCGCATCTCGACGGGCAGCACGATCCGTCCGAGGTCGTCCACCCGCCGCGACATGCCCGTTGAAGCCAAGACTGCCTCCCACCTGCCCTCGGTAGCCTAGGCCCGTGGGCCGCTACTACGTCACGACGCCGATCTACTACGTCAACGACGCGCCCCACATCGGGACGGCGTATCCCACGGTGGCGGCCGACGCCTTCGCCCGCTGGCACCGTCTGCTGGGTGACGACGTGTTCTTCCTCACCGGCACCGACGAGCACGGCCTCAAGATCGCCCAGACGGCCGAGGCCAACGGGGTTGGTCCCCAGGAGTGGACCGACCGAATGGTGGAGCGTTTCCGGGACACCTGGCGGCTGCTCGAGGTCTCCTGTGACGACTTCATCCGGACCACCGAACCCCGACATCACAAGGCGGTGCAGGCGTTCCTCCAGCGGGTCCACGACAACGGCGACATCGAGCTCGGCACGTACGAAGGGCCCTACTGCGTGGCCTGCGAGGACTACTACAGCGAGGCGCAGCTGGTCGACGGCAACTGCCCGGTCCACGGCCGGCCGGTGCAGCTGATGAAGGAGGAGAACTACTTCTTCAAGCTGAGCCGCTACGAGCAGCGCCTCCTCGACTGGTACGAGGCCCGCCCGGACGCCGTGCGCCCGGAGTCCAAGCGCAACGAGGCGCTCGGGTTCATTCGCCAGGGGCTGCAGGACATCTCCATCACCCGCACCTCGCTCACCTGGGGGGTGCCCGTGCCCTGGGACGAGGGCCATGTGTTCTACGTCTGGTACGACGCCCTCATCAACTACTGCACCGCCATCGGCTACGGGGAGGACCCCGAGCGCTTCGCCGCCTGGTGGCCGGCCGTGCACCATCTGATCGGCAAGGAGATCCTGCGCTTCCACTGCGTGTGGTGGCCGGCCATGTGCTTGGCCGCCGGGATCGACCCGCCCGCTCACGTCTTCGTGCACGGGTGGCTGCTGGTCGGCGGCGAGAAGATGTCGAAGACCAGGTTGAACCAGATCGTCCCGGACCAGCTCGTGGACGAGTTCGGCGTGGACGGCTACCGCTACCACTTCCTGCGGGACACGCCGCTCGGCCCCGACGGCGACTTCTCCTACGAGCGGATGGTGGACCGCTACAACGCCGACCTGGCCAACAACTTGGGCAACCTCTTGTCCCGCGTCGCCACCGTGACCGCCAAGAAGTGCGGTGGGATCGGTCCGCCCCCCGACCCCTCGTCGCCGCTGGCCGGCGTGGCCCGGGAGGCGTACCGCGAGGCCGAGCAGGCCTGGGCCCGCATGGCGCCCAGCGAGGCCTTGGACGCCACCTGGCGGCTTCTGCGGGAGACCAACGCCCACCTGGAGGCCACCGAGCCCTGGAAGCGGGATCCGGGCCCAGAGGTCGACGCCGTGGTCGGCGACGCCCTGGAGGCCCTGCGCATCGTGGCCGTGCTGGGCACCCCGGCCATGCCCACGGCGTGCGCCGAGCTGTGGCGGCGCCTGGGTCTCGCGGGCGCGCCGGCGCACCAGCGTCTGCCCGACGCCGCCGGGTGGGGCGGCTACCCGGGCGGCCTGCCCGTGGAGAAGGGCACCCCGCTGTTCCCCCGCAAGCAGGTGTAGCTCCGCTCGTGGCCTGGGCCGACAGCCACTGCCACGTGCCCTACGAGGGCGTCGGCCTCGACGTGGTGGCCACCGCCGCCCAGGCCGGCGTGACCCGGCTTGTGTCGGTGGGCACCGACGCCGACCAGTCGCGGGCCGCCATCGCGGTGGCGGCGTCGCACGAAGGCGTGTGGGCCACCGTCGGCCTCCACCCCCACGACGCCAGCAAGGGGGTGGAGACCATCGCGCCGCTGCTGGGAGAGGCCAAGGTGGTGGCCGTCGGCGAGTGCGGGCTCGACTACCACTACGACCACTCGCCGCGACCCGTGCAGCGGGAGGTGTTCGCGGCCCAGGTCGCTCTGGCCCAGGAGCACCGCTTGGCCCTGGTGATCCACAGCCGCGAGGCGTGGGAGGACACCTTCGCCGTCCTCGAGGCCGAGGGGGTCCCCGAGCGCACCGTCTTCCACTGCTTCACGGGGGGCCCGGCGCACGCTCGCCGCTGCCTCGACCTCGGCGCCCACCTGTCGTTCAGCGGCATCGTCACCTTCCGGTCCGCCGACGACGTACGGGCGGCCGCCGCCCTGTGCCCCCTCGACCGCCTGCTGGTGGAGACCGACTCGCCCTACCTGGCACCGGCCCCGCACCGGGGAAGGCCGAACGAGCCGGCTCTGCTGCCACTGGTCGGGGCCGGCGTGGCCGCCGCCAAGGGCATTCCCGTGACCGCCGTCGAGGAGGCCAGCTGGGCGGGTGCCCAGGCGGTGTTTGGCTTGCCTCACCCCTGACCACTAGCTAGGGTGCCCCCGTACCCCACGCGAAGTCCCATACAGGAAGGTGAGATCCTGCGGGATGCGAACGCTCGGGGGAGGCGGGTACTGGTGTCGCTGGCGCTGTCCAGCGGCTTGTTGTTTGCACCCGCTCTCGCCTCGCGCCTCAACCAGCCACCCCCGCCGTCGGCCATCCTGGCCGGGGCCGACGACGACGCCGAGTTGGCGGCCGTGGCCGAGCCCCTCGGCGACATCTTCGCCCCGCTGACCGCCGAGCCGGCGGCCGAGGACGAGGTGGCCGCCGCCTTTGGGCCGGACGCCGCCGAGG
>JALYHF010000018.1 GCA_030776745.1 Actinomycetota bacterium
GGCAAGGTTCGCTCGGCGCCGGCCGCCGGCAACGGGATGGTCTACTTCGCCCGCGATGATGGGAAGATCGCCGCCGTCAGCGCCCGCTCCGGCGCCGAGGGGTGGCAGTTCGACGCCGACGAGCCCGTCCTCTCCAGCCCGACGCTGGCCGGTGGCACCCTGTACGCGGCCAGCGCCGCTGGGAAGGTGTACGCCCTCGACGCCACGTCCGGTGACGAGCAGTGGGCGTTCGAGGCCGAACCGCTCTGCTCGGCCGTGGCCGTGGGCAACGGCGCCGCCTACGTGGGGACCAACGCCGGCACCGTGTACGCCATCGACGCCGCCTCGGGCGAGCAGCGGTGGACCTTCGCCACGAGCGGCCGGGTGAGCTCGGCCCCCGCCGTGGAGGGGACGACGGTCTACTTCGGGAGCCTCGACCGCTTCTTGTACGCGGTATCGGGGACGGGCCAGCTCCTCTGGAAGTTCGCCCTGGGGGGCGAGATGGCGACCTCGCCGGTGGTGGGGAACGGCCTGGTCTACGCCGCCACCAGGGACGGGTACCTCTATTCCCTCGACGCCGCGTCGGGCCAGTTCCGGTCCTCCTTCTCGACCGGGGCGCCGATCGAGTCGCTCACCGTCTCGGGGCAGACGGCCTATGTGGGCAGCGGAGGCGAGAACCTTCGCGCCCTTGCCGTCACGGCGCCGCAGACGCGCTGGCAGCGCGCCATTCCGGGTGGCTCCTCTCCTCCGAGGGTCCACAACTGCGTCGTCTACGCGGGGAGCGCTCAGCGTGACGTCTACGCCCTCGACGCCGCCAACGGCAACGAGCTCTGGCGCTACCCGACCCAGGCCGGCGTCGGGGGGATGTCGGTGGTCGACGGGTCGCTCTACGTCGCCACCCTCGACGGTTTCCTGCACAAGCTGACCCCCCCGGAGCCCGCCCCGCCACCGCCTGTGTGCTGAGCCCTGTCCGGCTGCGATCACCGGACCACGGCCGCTTGGGCCGCGCCGGTGCGGGGTACGATGCGCCACTCGACTCCCCTGGAGGTGACGTGTCCGCCCTCACCGAGGACGTCATCCGCTGGTTGGCCGGCTTCAAGGGCCAAGACGCCAAGGTCGTGTCTCTGTACCTCGACGTGGACGGCCGCCGCTTCGTTCGCCCCAAGGACTACGAGCTCCACCTGGACGCTCTCATCAAGGAGGCGGGCGAGCGGTCCAACAGCCACCGGGCAGCCGAAGAGGACCTCGGCCGGGTGGCGGCCCACGTCAAGGCCGGCCTCGACCGGTCGAGCACTCGGGGCCTGGCCATCTTCTCGTGCGCCGCCCACGGGCTGTGGCAGGTCATCGAGCTGCCCGTGCCGGTGCGCAACCAGCTGGTGGTCAACTCCACGCCCCACATCCGCCAGCTGGAAGGGGTGTTGGACGAGAACGAGCGCTTCGGGGTGCTCCTGGCCGACAAGCAGCGGGCGCGCATGCTCGTGTTCGAGCTCGGTCAGCTGGTCGAGAAGAACGAGGTGTTCGACCAGCTTCCCCGCCACGAGGACGACCGGGGCGACTGGAACAAGGACCAGGTGCGCGACCACAGCGCCGAGCAGGCCCACCACCACCTGCGGCGGGCGGCCCAGGTCGCCTTCGCCGTGTTCCAGGCCCAGCCCTTCGACCACCTCATCATCGGTGCCCCCGACGAGATCGCCCGCGAGCTCGAACGGGAGCTTCACTCGTACCTGAGGGGCCGCATCGCCGCCCGGCTCACCGTCGCCGTCAACGCCAGCGAGGCCACCATCCGCGAGGCCGCTCTGCAGGTTGCGGCCGACGTCGAGCGGGCCAAGGAGGCCGAGCTGGTGGAGCGCCTCCGCCACGCCGTGGGCGCCGGCACCGGGGGCGTGGCCGGTCTGGCCGGCGTGCTGTCGGCCCTGGTGGAGCGCCGGGTGGAGACCTTGTTGCTGTCGGACGGCTACGAGGCCCCGGGGTGGCGCTGTCGGGCCTGCGGCTACATCGGGACCAAGGGGCCCGCGTGCCCGGTGTGCCCCTCCGCCATGGAGCGCCTGGACGACGTGGTGGAGGAGGCCATGGAGGAGGCCCTCAACCAGTCCTGCCGGGTCGAGGTCGTCTTCGACAACGCCGACCTGGACGTGCTGGGGCGCATCGGCGCCCTTCTGCGCTTCTGACCGCCCCCGCGGTGGCCATCGGGATCGACGTCGGTGGCACCAAGTGCCTCGGGCTCCTCCTGGACCGCTCCGGGTCGGTGGTGGCCGAGCGCCGGGTGCCGACACCGGTGGGATCGGCGGCCATCGTGGACGCCATCGCCCAGTTGGTGCAGGAACTGGCCGGAGCCGGTCCCGAGCGAGGGCCGGCGGAGGGGGTGACCATCGGGGTGGGGGCCCCGGGCCTGGTGAACGTCGACGGCGTCCTGCGCGTCGCCCCCAACCTGCCGGGGGTGGAGGAGCTTGGCCTCCGGGCCGATCTCGAGCATCGCTTCCCCGGGAGCCGGGTGCGCATCGAGAACGACGCCAGCTGCGCCGGCTGGGCCGAGCGTGAGGCTGGGGCCGCCCGCGGCGCCGACCACGCCGTGCTGGTCACGCTGGGCACGGGGATCGGCGGCGGCATCATCGTGGACGGCGATCTGCTCCGTGGCGCCCACGGCTTCGCCGCCGAGGTCGGCCACATGGTCGTTGATCCCGACGGCCCGCCCTGCCCGTGCGGCAGGCGGGGCTGTTGGGAGCGCTTCGCCTCCGGAAGCGGGCTGCGCCGGCTGGCCGGCGAGGTGGCCCAGGGCCGGCCCGAGAGCCGCATGGTGGAGCTGGCCGGTGGGGACGCCGAGAACGTCCGGGGCGAGCACGTCACCACCGCGGCCGGCGAGGGCGACGAGGCGGCGTTGGAGGTGATGTCCCGGTTCGCCTGGTGGCTGGCCCTGGGCCTGGCCAACCTGGCCAACGTCTTCGACCCCGATGTCATCGTCGTGGGCGGCGGCCTGGTCGCCGCCGGCGAGCTCCTGCTCGAGCCGGCGCGCGCCGCCTTCGCCGGGCTGGTCCTGGCTGCCGCCCACCGCCCCCAGGTGGGGATCGTCCCGGCCGCGCTGGGTGAGCGGGCCGGGGCCATGGGTGCCGCCCTGCTGGCTTCCGACGAGCGGTGACCGTGAAGATCGGCATCACCCTGCCGCAGTTCCGCCACGACGCCGAGCCGGCCATCGGGGTCGCTCGGGAGGCCGAGGCGGCGGGGTTGGACGGCGTGTTCGTCTTCGACCACCTCTGGCGCATCGCCCAACCCGAAGGCCCCGCCCTCCACGGCTCGACCCTGCTGGCGGCGCTGGCCGTCGAGACCGGGCGGGTGGTGGTCGGGAGCCTGGTGGCGCGAATCGGCCTCGTGCCCGACGCCGTGCTGGTCCACTCCTTTGCCACCCTGAACCGGATGGCGCCCGGTCGCCTCGTCGCCGGCTTGGGCGTGGGCGACGTCATCAGCAAGAGCGAGAACCTGGCCTACGGCGTCCCCTTCCCCCCCGCCGCCGAGCGGCGAGCGTCCCTGTCCGGCTGCTGCCGGCGGCTCCGCGCCTTGGGGATCACCACCTGGGTGGGCGGCTTGTCGACCGCCACCCGCGCCGTGGGCTGGGCCGAGGCCGACGCCGTCAACCTGTGGGCGGTGGACCCCACCGCCGTGGCCGCCGAGGTCGAATCGGCCGCGCCCGTCGCCGTGAGCTGGGGCGGCCGCCTCGACGTCGGGCGGGGCGGTGCCGCCGCTCCCACCTTGCGGTCGCTGGCCGCCGCCGGCGCCACGTGGGCCGTGGTGGCTCCCGTCGGGGTCTCCTGGGAGGCGGCGGTGGACGCCACCGCCAGGGCGGCACAGGGCCTCCCGTAGACTGCGCCGATGGAGTTCCGCCGGATCACCGGGCTGCCCCCGTACGTCTTCTCGGTCATCGACAGCTTGAAGATCGAGGCCCGGCGAACGGGCGACGACGTGGTCGACCTCGGCTTCGGGAACCCTGACATCGCCTCGCCCGACGTGGCCGTGGAGAAGCTGGTCGAGGCGGCCCGCAACCCCCGCAACCACCGCTACTCGTCGTCGAAGGGCATCCCCAAGCTGCGCCGGGCCGTCGCCGACCTCTACCTGCGCCGCTTCGGGGTCGAGCTCGACGCCGACCGTGAGGTCGTGACCACCATCGGGGCCAAGGAGGGGTTGTCCCACCTGATGTGGGTCCTGCTCGGCCCGGGGGACACCGCCTTCGTGCCGTCGCCGTCCTACCCCATCCACGTCTACGCCCCGCTCTTCGCCGGCGCCGAGGTCCGCCAGGTCCGCGTGGGCCCCGAGCAGGACTTCTTCGCCAACGTCCTCGAGGCCTGGGAGAGCCAGTGGCCCAAGCCGCGGGTGATCGTGCTCTCCTTCCCCCACAACCCCACCACCACCTGCGTCGACCTCGGCTGGATGCAGCGCGTGGTCGACTTCGCACGGGAGCACGAGATCGTGCTCGTCCACGACTTCGCCTACTCCGACACCTCCTTCGACGGCTACCAGCCGCCGTCCATCCTGGAGGTGCCCGGCGCCAAGGACGTGGCCGTCGAGCTGTACACCCTCACCAAGTCCTTCTCCATGGCCGGGTGGCGCGTGGGCTTCCTCGTGGGCAACGCCGACGTCGTCCAAGCCCTCACCAAGCTCAAGAGCTACCTGGACTATGGCACGTTCCAACCCATCCAGATCGCCGCCATCGTGGCCATGAACGAGGCCGGTGACTACCCCAAGGTGGTCAACGAGACCTACCAGGGGCGACGGGACGCCCTGGTGGACGGGCTCAACCGGATCGGCTGGGACCTCGAGAAGCCCAAGGGCACCATGTTCGTGTGGGCTCCCATCCCGCCTCCGTACCGCGAGATGGGCAGCCTCGAGTTCGCCAAGCTGTTGGTGCAGGAGGGCAAGGTGGCCACCTCTCCCGGCATGGGCTTCGGCCCCGGTGGGGAGGGCTACGTGCGCTTCGCGCTCATCGAGAACGAGCAGCGCATCGGCCAGGCCGTGCGCACGCTGCGCCGGGCCCTCACCAAGCTCTGACGGGCGCTGTTCGCTCGTCCTTTTTCCGACGGTAACAACCCGTTCACATCGAACGCCTAGCGTTGCCGGGGTGACGACGTTCGTGGTGCGGGTCTGGCTGCCCGACCGGCCCGGTGCCCTCGGCGCCGTCGCCAGCCGCATCGGCGCCGTGCGGGGCGATCTCATCGGGATCGACATCCTCGAGCGCGGCGGCGGGCTGGCCATCGACGAGCTGGTGGTCGACCTCCCGAGCGCCGAGCTCGTGCCCATGGTCGTCTCCGAGATGCAACAGGTCGACGGCGTCGACGTCGAGGACGTGCGGGCCGTCACCGACTCGCTCCAGGGCCCCCGCCGCGACCCCCTCGAGACGGCGGCGGTACTGGTCGACCAGCGATCCTCCGACGAGTTGCTGGCCGCGCTGGCCACCCACGGCGGCCCCGACTTCGGGGCCGAGTGGGCGGTCGTGGTCAGTCTCGACGGGCCCGTCCCC
>JALYHF010000019.1 GCA_030776745.1 Actinomycetota bacterium
GACCGAGGACCTACGTGGGTTCCCGGGGGTCCTCGGCTTTTCACGGTCGCACAGCAGGCCGCGCATTACTGGGAGCCGAACGTGTGGATGATCCACGACGTCGGCTGATCGTCAGCCCGTCCGGGAACGTCGTCGCTCAATTCATCGAATCGTGTCGGTGATGGCCAGCCTCCGCAGGCTGAACAGGCTTGTCGTCTCATGGCGCCCGAGAACGGCACCGATGCTGCGCACAAAAAACGCCCGTGACCGGCCCGAGCCGTCGGGCCAATCGAACTGCTTAATCCGCTCAGCCGACTTCGTGGGCACGCGGGAGTAGAGCTGGTCCCCACGGAACCCGCCAGGCTCGCCATCGTTCCGGTGGCCGCACGCTCGTCCTCGGCGCCATCCCGGCTTCTACCGGCTTGGCACTCTCAGCGAACAGGCAGTTCCGGCCGGCCAACGGCACGGCGCCTTCATTCTACCGATCCTTCTACCGGCTCGACGGCCGAGCCCGGAGAGGAGGAACGTGATGAACGGCTACGTGGGACGCAAGGGCAACCGGTGGTACGCGGTGATCACTACGGGCTCGACCCGGTAACCGGGCGGGAGCGGCGCAGCTGGCACCCAGCGGGCATGGACCGCGCTGACGCCGACCGACTGGCCTGGCAGCTGGCGGCCAAGGTTAACGGCCGAGACGACGAGGGCCGTGCGTTGAGCTTTGGCGCCTACCTCACCACTCGGTGGCTACCCGGCAAGCGACTCGCTCTCCGGGCAACCACCTGGGACGGCTATCGGCGGAAGATCGACCGCCACATCCTGCCGATGCTTGGGCGCATCCCGATCCGGCGTCTGCGTCCCGCTCAAGTTGAGGCGCTGTACCAGTCGATGCTGCATCCGACCGACGGCCGAAGGCCGCTGTCACCCAAGACCGTGCTCGAGGCACATCTCATCATCCGCAGCGCCCTCGTGGGACGCCGTCCGCCAGGGACTGGTCGCCCGCAACGTCGCGCTCGTAGCGCACGCGCCCGGCTGCGCTCTATCCCCAAGGTCGAGCAGCAACCGTGGACGGCCGAGCAGCTGCAAGCCTTCCTGCGGACTGCAGCGGGGCACCGGCTGTTCCCGGCGTTCTGGTTGGCGTCATGCCTCCCACCGCCACCTTGATGAACAGGAACGACCATCCCCAGATGAAGGCGAGCAGAAAGAGCCGTCGCATGGTCAGCCCAATCTTCCTGGGGCGGCGGCGCGCTGCACGCCGACATCATCGGCGCCGGAACAGTACCTTCGGGTTCATCGACGGGTGGAGCGGGCACGTGACCAAGTACGCCATGTCAGCCTATGGCGACAGCCTGTTGTCGCCGCGGGTCCCTCGGAGACTCGGTGCCAGGATGGGCCCACAACGGCTGGAGCTTCCTTCGGTCCGCCCCCTAACCGCGCCGCCTCGTCCCTGGAGCTGTGTGTCCCCTACCGCCGGCACTGGGTGACATGGGGAGGGACGGTTCGTCTGGTCCCGCTCGGAATTTCCACCGGGATTGGCCCCACCCCGCTCGCTTGACTTGGCTCATGCCGGAGGGCAGCAGGAGGAGGGCTGGAGTCCGACGTCCAGCGCAGCCGTGTGAGAGCCGGCAATCGGGCTGGCTGCGCACCAGGGCCAGCGTCGGACGAAACTAGGGGGAGGAATCAAAGCCGAGGAGGAAAGAATGCAGACGCCGCTGCCCGTGAAGCTGTGCGAGTCGAGGGTCCACATGCGCCCCCACGGGCTGGCGGAGTTCACCCAACTCGACTTCAACCGGGTCGTGATGGGTGAAACGACCTTCGTCTGGGACCCCGGCTTGGATGGCATCTACGGTGGAGAGGGTTTCGAAGAAGTGACTCCCGACCAGCCCGGGGAACGGCACCTCGACTCGAACGAGGTGCTGTACCTAATATCCGGAGCGATGTCGGTGCGCCTTGAAGGCGACGCCGGCACGCCGACAGATATCCCGTTGCAGCCGGGCGAGGCGGTGATCGTGCCACAAGGAATTTGGCACCGGCTCCTCGTGAACGAACCGAGTCGGTACCTCTGGTTCGGATCGGGGCGAACCGAGCTACGGAAGCGATAGTCGCACCAGAGACGTTGAAGTGCCAATCTTTCCCCTAACCCGTGCCGGCGGGAGATGCCTTCGAACCGATCAATACTCGCGCGGCGGGTCCGCTGCCCGGGTGCCCCCTAAAGACGGGGCCGTAACGCCGAGAGAGTGTCCCTGATCGCCGGGTGCGAGCAGCTCCGCTTGCGGCATTCCGTGCACGACGCCCGGTGGCGGAGCGCCTCGGCTCGTAACGCCAACGGCATGGTTTCGATGAAGGAGCACTCCGAGGGATCCCAGGCGGGATGTTCTCGACGAACGACACGGACCCGAGGTCCTGTAATGAGCGGTAGGTGGTGTGCCTGCCTGTACGAACCAGCGGGGGGTCCGCCACTCCCTCCGGCAATGTCAAGAGCTCCTCCTGCGACCCTCGCGCTGCTCGCGCAGAGGAACTCGCTACTTCCCTTCGACGCTGGTGCGGCAGGTCGCTGACCCGCGGGTTCTCACCGTCGGCGTTGCTGGCGCACAAGGAGAGCCGCTTGGGTCCGGTCCGTCACTTGGAGCTTCGTAAGCAACATCGACACGTGGTTGGCAACCGTCTTCGGGCTGATCCTGAGGCGTTCGGCAATGACGCGGTTGCTGAGACCGTCGGCGAGGCAGTCCAGGACCTGGTGCTCACGCTCGGTCAGTGCTCGGTCGTCGAAGCGCCCCGGTTGTGGCGCGGCCATGGCCCCGGCAAGGAATTCCCGGGCGATGCTTGCACCGAAGATTGCCTCGCCGTCGGCAACGGCGGTGACCGCCCTGACGATCTCGTCCCGGGACGCCCCCTTCACCATGTACCCCCGGGCACCCGCGCGCACCGCAGCCAGAAGCGTGTCCCGCTCTTCCAGCATGGTGAGCATGAGTACGGCGGTGCCCGGCGCGGCTTTCAGCACCGCTGCCGTCGCTTCTACTCCGCTTCCGTCCGGGAGCTGGATGTCCATCACGACAACCTCGGGAAGGTGCAGTCGGACGGCCTCGATCGCTTCAGCGGCGCTGCTCGCAGTTTCGACGACTTCGATATCGGCGAGCTCCAGCGCCATTCGCAGACCGTCCACCACGAGGGGGTGGTCGTCGACGATGACGACCCGCACGGGGCGCTTCATCCGGATCCCCAACGAGGGAAGCTGGCGCTCACCACCGCTCCCTTCCGACCGTCGCTACGAGGGCCTAGGGACAGCGCCCCTCCGAGCTCCTCCACCCGATCCCGCATGCCGGTAAGGCCCAGACCGGAATGGGTCACGTTGTGGTCCGCAAACCCCATGCCGTCGTCCTGCACCGTGACAACGATCCGCTCACTGTCGGTGAGCAGCAGCACGCTGCATTCCGCGGCCCCAGCATGTCGCGCCACGTTCTGGAGCGCTTCTGTGGCGAGTCGGTAGACGGCTAGCTCGACGGCCGCAGGGATTTGAGCATCCACCGGGCCGCAAGGAGCGAAGCGCACTCGCAACGAAGGGGAGTTGAACCGGGCGGCCAGCTGCGCCAGGGCGCCGCCGAGCCCTAGATCGGCAAGAGCGGGAGGCCGCAGGTCGTTCACCACGCGCCGAACCTCGTTCAGTGTGGCCCTGACATCGTCCTGCACACCATGCAGGATGCCCTGGGCCCCGTCTGCGTCGGTGGATGTCAGCGCGGCGGCACTGTCGACCTTCAGGCCGATGGCGGTCAGGGCCGATGCGACCCCGTCATGGAGCTCCTGTCGCAAGCGCCGGCGCTCCTCCTCTCGTGCGGTCACGATCCTCTGCCGGGACGTCTGCAGCGCCGTGGTGAGCGCCACGCTCGCGGCTGCCGCACCGGCCTGGCGAGCCAGGTCCTCGAGCAACCGGCGGTCGGCGGGACTGAAGGGACGGTCGCCCGAGCGCTGCCCGACGACGAGGGAGCCCATGTGCCGGCCATGGTGGACCACCGGTACCTCGAGCACCCCGTCGGGCGTAGAGCCAGAGGCGGCCACGACGTCCCGATGGCCGTCGCGGCCGACCAATTCGATAGCGGCGTAGGAGACCTTCAGCGACGAGTGGATTCCGGCGACGAGGCGGTCGAGGGCCTCGCTCGGGCTGCCGGCCGTCTCGAGGTCTGCCCCCAGGTTGGACAGCACCGTGTAGGGCTCCAGCCTGTCGCCGAACAGGAGCCGGTCGATCGCCCGGTGCAGCCGCCGTTCGATCGGCGCAACCAGCACCGTGGCGACGGCGGCTGCAACCACGAGCCCGACAGTTCGGCCCGCAGTGCCGGTGACCACCAGGCCGACGACGGCCACGCAGCCGGCGAGGACGGCCACGAGCAGTCCTGTCAGCAGTAGCCAGGTCAAGGTCCGGCTCACTATCAGCCGGACGTTCCACAGCTGGTGGCGGAGGACGCCCCAGGCGATGGACACCGTCAGTGCCATGGTGATTGGAATCGCCAGAACGAACACCCAGTTGCCCACCGGTGCGACCAAGAGGACGCCCACCGCGGCGTTCACCAGCCCCAGCCCGAACACGACAGCGAGGGCGCGTCGGTCCTTTCCGGCCGCATGGCGCCAACGGCTGCCTACCACCGCGATGGCCAAGAGGTTGAGGACGTTCTGGGCCAAGGCGGTCAGCGGGAACAGGCCCTCCATCCAGGCAACCTGCGGTGCGGGGTTGTCCACATCGGCGAGTGCGTCGGTGAAGCCGATGGGCCCGGGGAAGAGGGCGGCCGAGACGGCCATGGCCACGTTGACTGCGACGATGGCGACGACGACCCAGCGCCATCGCGGCGACGGGAGCCGTCCCGTCGGGAAGAGCAGGTAGGTGGCCTCCATGCAGCCGAGGTGGGGGAAGAACACCCACCCCCCGATCCAGGCCACCCACACGGCCGCGGGCCAGCCGAGCGTCACGCCGGCAGAACCGTAGGCGAGGGCCCCCGCTCCCACCGAGAGGAACAGGCCGCCCGCCAGCAAGAGCCATCCGAAGGGCAGGCGCGGCCGGCGAGAAGCGATGAGCCACCCGGGCAGCAGCCAAGTCAGGGCGGTGACGGCGATGCTGGCGACCTCCCCGCCGGCCTCGGACGCGGCGCCGGCGACGACGAGCACTGCCACGCAGCCGAGGCCGACGACCGCGAGGCACCGGGCGAGCAGCCTCTGGCGTGCATCCCGCATCTCATCGTCGGACTGCATCGTGTTGATGACTGCAATCTCATACCGAAAACGGCAGTTGCGCCAGGGCCGACGCCGGGAGGCTCCCGGGAAATCGTCCCGGCGATCTCCCGGCCCGTTCTCTTCCGAAGTGGGATGTCAGACGGGCACCCTTCGATGGCAAGCCGTTTCCATGTCTGTTCAAGGAGGTCTCAATGACCAGCTCGACCAAACCCGCTGTCACTGCCCTGGCCCTGTGCGCTCTGGCCGATCTCATTGCTGCGCCGGCGCTGATCGCCGGGGGTGACTCGGTAGCCTCGATGACCGCCGTCGGTGTCGGCGTGGCCGTCTTGGGTGTTCTCACCGTCTTGGCCACCATCGGAGTCTCTCAGGCCCGAAGCTGGGCGGTCCCGCTCGCCCTGGTGACACGGATCATCGATGTCCTGGCCGCGCTCCCCGGTCTCGGCGCTGGACCCGGCCCCGCCGCCGCCGTCGTGGCCATCACTGTCCTGTCTGTTGTCGCAGTCGTCCTCGTCCTGAAGGTCCGTCGGGTCGCCTCCGCGCTCCGTTGACCAGTTGCAGGGCCAGCCAGGAGAGGGGTGTCCCAGAACGCCAGGCGAGTCGATCAGGCGGAGGTATCACCAACCGCCGGGTCGAGGGCGCACCTATCGGCGGGCCGAGGGGTCAGAGGCGGCCGCACCGAACCGGCGTTCTGCGCGCCCTCATCGGGTTGACGACCCCGCAGCCGTCGGCGCTGACCTGCGGCAATGGGCGACTTCCGCCGATGTCTTCTACCGGTCGTGCACCGTGCCGACCGGAAGGAGACCTCGGCCATGCAGGGCTACGTCGTTCGCAAGGGCAACCAGCACTACGCCGTCATCTACGAAGGCCTCGACCCCTCACCGGACGGGAGCGGCGGCGATGGCATCCCGCCGGACCCGACCGCGCCGGGGCCGAGCAGCTCGCATCGAAGCTTGCGGCTGACTGGTCTCGGGACCGGTCGCCGCGGCGGTCCAGTCTCACCGTCGCCGTCTACCTCACCCAACGGTGGCTGCCCGCCAACCGGGCGCGACTCAAGCCCTCGACCTGGGCCGGCTATGCCCGTAACACACAGCTCCATGTCGTGCCTCGTCTCGGGCGTGTGCCGTTGCGGCACCTGCGGCCCGACCACGTCGAGCGCATGTACGCGGAG
>JALYHF010000020.1 GCA_030776745.1 Actinomycetota bacterium
TTCAACCCCGGTTGCGACGCCAACGTCTGGAGGGGCAACACGTACCAGACGGCGAGCCCACCCTGCACGACCGCCCCGTAGCCCGCATCGTCGCTCGACGCGGCTGCAAGCCGCGGAACGCCTACCGTTTGAGGAGTGGAGATCCGTGACGGTGTTGGCGGGTCCCGCCGGCACGCCCTCCTCTCGGTCCTGTTCCGAGCAACCCTTCTGGCACTGGCAGTCGGGTCTTGTTCAGGCGATACGGCCCAGAGGGCGTTGCCGTCTCGCCCGCCGGACCAGCTGGTCGTGCGGGTCCTCCGCACGTACCCCCACGACGCCTCGGCCTTCACGCAGGGGCTGGTCTATTCGTCCGGGCGGGTCTACGAGAGCACCGGGATCGCGGGCCGCTCGTCGGTTCGCCGGGTGCGGCTCGAGGACGGGCGGGTCGAGACGCTGGTGGCTCTGCCCCCCGAGCTCTTCGGCGAGGGGCTGGCCCGAGTCGGCGGCAAGCTGGTTCAACTCACCTGGCAGAATGCCGTGGCCTTGGTGTGGCACCTCGACGACCTGCGGAAGGCCGGCGCCCACTCCTATCAAGGCGAGGGATGGGGCCTCTGCTACGACGGACGTCGCCTGGTCATGAGCAGTGGAACCGACCAGCTGGTGTTCCGTGATCCGGAGACCTTCCGTCGCACCGGCGCGGTGACGGTGGTGAGCGGTGGCCAGCCGGTTCCCAACCTCAACGAGCTCGAATGCACCAAGGGGGCCGTCTACGCCAACATCTGGCAGGAAGAGCGCATCGCCCGCATCGACACCGATACCGGGGAGGTCACCGCCTGGATCGACGCCTCCGGCCTCCTCACCGCCGAGGAGTGGGCCGCGGCCGACGTGCTCAACGGCATCGCCTACGTCCCCGAGCGCGACACCTTCCTCCTCACGGGGAAGTTCTGGCCACGCCTCTTCGAGGTGAAGTTCGAACCGCGACCCAACCAGTAGCACTTCGCTTCAATGGCACGAGCGCCGACATCGCCCTAGCCGACGCACCCGACAACCGACCAAGGCTCGGCTCAGGCCTGCGGCACCGTAGGGTCGCGGAAGCTCCCCTTCAGCCGGAACACCGCGTCGGCGAACACCCCGCGGCTGGCGCAGTTTCCACGCAGGCAGGTGAAGGAGCCTGTGATCGACCCGTGGCCCTCGAGGTCTTCGAAGATCCCCGTGCCACCCGTGATCTCGAACCTCCCCGCGAACCTCACCTCGTTCTCGGACACCTGGTGGAACCTTCCCACGAACGAGATGGTGATGGTGTTCCCGGACTCTTGCCCGTTCTCGCACAGGATGGTCGTCAGCGTCCCCTCGGCGGTTCCGTTCCTGCCATTCGTCTCGGTGATGGTGACCTCGAGGCGATGGCGAACTGGGGCAGGGGACGGGATGCCAGGGTAATCAGGGTTGAAGTTGAGCGCGACGTCGTTGAATGGCGCCTGCCGGCTGCACGGGATGGACGAATAGACGTAGTTGCCTTCGGTGACGGGACTTGGTATCGGCCGTGCCGGGAACAACGTCCCCGGTGAGCTGTGGGCGTGCACCGTCAGGCTGAACCCGCCCTGGGCTCCCCGCTGCGGCGACCTCGCTTTCGACTGCTGTCCGTCGGCAGGGCTGACGACGGCGAGGGACGCCAGGAGCGCCGCCACAACGAAGATCGACCTTTTCACGCGGCCTCCTGATATCGGTGTCGGATCGTGCCGATGTTGTCGGGCAACTCGGCAGCAGGCCGTTCCCGCCTACCCTGGTACTCGGGATCGTAAACGCGCACTTTCGCTCTTCGGGCTGATCCCTTTCGGGCTACAGCCCGGCGGAAGCATGCTTCCGCCGGGCTGTACGGCTTCACTCAGTCGTTTCGCTATCGATTCCGACGCGGGTTCCCGCCTCCACCTCCTTGGCGGTCTCCTTGCTGGCCCTGGGCCCGGCACGGCGCCCTGCCGCCGCCCTGGCCGTTGCCCATGTTGCCGGAGCACACCTCGACCCGGCCGATCTGGCCGCCGGCCGTCCTCTTGGCGAACCAGACGGTGCCGTCGGGAGCGGTGGTGATGTCGTCCGCCCCGATGTTGGCCTCGAGCGGGAACGTGGTGATCTGGCCCGTCCTGGGATCGAGGCGGCCGATGTAGCTGGCGTTGTTCGTCTGCGGGTCGTCGTAGGAGGTGAACCAGATGGCGCCGTCGCCACCCACGGTGATGCCCCGAGGGTTGCTGCCGGGAGGCAGGTTGAACTCGGTGATGACGCCGGTGACGGGGTCGATGCGGGCGATCTGGGCGTCGTTGGGCTCGGTGAACCAGAGCGCGCCGTCCGGCCCCACCGTGATCCGGCCCGGCCGGCTGTCGGTGGTCCGGGGGATGGCGAACTGCCCGGTCACCACGCCGGCCGGGCTCATCCGGATGACGTAGCCCTGAGTCTCGTTGTTGCGCTCCCTGGCCAGGATCCACAGGTTGCCGTCCGGCCCGGCGATGAGGCCGGCGTAGGGGGCTTCGCCGGGGATCACGTCCGGGTTGGTCTGAGGATCGAGGTCGAAGATGTCGCCGGCGTCGTAGTCCCCGGGCTGGCGGAGGTTCGCCGGCATCCTCTCGAGGCCGACCACGGCGTTGCCCGAGCAATCCGGGTCAGGCGGCACCGAGGGGTCGATCACGAAGACCCGGCGGAACCGGGCGTCGAGGCCCCACACGCGTCCGTCGGGGCCGGTGGTGAGGCCCATGGTGGGGATGAAGACACCGGTCCCCGCCGGGGCCTGGATGGAGTAGCAGCCGACCCGCTGGAGGTCCGGCGTGTACACGCTGATGTCGCTCGGCTTCCCCGTCGGCCCTGGCCGGGCGTGCGGCGTGGTGACCCACAGGTTGCCGTCCGGGCCGACCTCGACGTCATGGGCGTGCTGGGTGAGGCCCCCGGGGTGCTGGGGGAAGGCCTGCGACTGAGGTATCTGGACCCAGTCGAAGGTGACGTTCTGGTTGCGGGAACGGGGGACGTTGGCCCGCACGAGGTACGCAGCCCGGCTCGTCGGCCCGCCCCCGATGTGGGTACTGAAGTAGATGTTGCCGTTGGGGTGGGCGACGATGGTGGGGATCAAGGCCGGGTCCTGCCCGGCGGGGTCGGGTACCGAGTACTGCGTGATCGTGCCGGCGGGCGGCCTCGGTTGCGCCGTCGCCGGCACGGCGGTGAGCGCCGCCACCATGCCGAACATCACCACAAGCGTCACCGACCGAAGAGGAAGCCGCTTCCTTCGACCTCGAGGGCGAAGCCCTTCTTGCCAACCGTTCGTAGTCACCGACCGTCCCCCTTCTGTCGTGCCTCACGTGAACGCCGACCAGACGTGGCCTGACTCGCGGAACGCAGCCAATCGCAGGCCCTATGGCACAGGAAAGACCCCCCCTTCTCGTGCGATCTGGGCGAAGAGCCGCAACCTCGGATCGGCGCGGAGAACCTAGCGAATACGGAGAAGGGGTTCAATAAGTGTCGTCTTCATATACCGCCGAGGCAGGGTGTGCGGATGCGACCCTCCAGGTGCTGCCGGGAGGCGGCGGCCGGGACGTTCGTGGTTAGGCGCCCAGGGGCCCGTTGGAAAGGGCCGAGGCGCACGAGCACGTGGGCTCGTCGCCGATCCGGGGGATGGCGTCGAAGAGCACCGATCGGGTGCGCTCCACGTTCTGGCGCAGCACCTCGAAGACCACGTCCATGGTGACCGGCTCGACGCCGTCGAGGCCCTCCACTCCGGTGTCGTAGTCGGTGACCAGCGCCATGGCGGCGTAGCAGATGCCCAGTTCCCGGGCCAGGTAGGCCTCGGGGTACTGCGTCATGTTGATGACCTCCCACCCGAAGGACCGGTACCAAGCCGATTCGGCCCGGGTGGAGAACCGAGGCCCCTGGACGACCACGATGGTGCCGGAGGGGTGGGCGGTGACTCCGGCCTCGGCGGCGGCGGCGGCCAGCACGGCCCGCAGCTCGGCGCAGTAGGGGTCGGCGAAGGAGACGTGGCCGACCACGGCGCCGTCGAAGAAGGTGTCCGCCCGCCCCGAGGTGCGATCCACGAGCTGATCGCACAGCACGAACTCACCCGGCTTGACCCCGGCCTGCAGCGACCCGGCGGCGCAGGGCCCGATGATGCGGCGCACGCCCAGCTCCCGCATGGCCCACAGGTTGGCCCGGTAGTTGATCTTGTGGGGCGGCAGCTCGTGGCTGAGCCCGTGGCGGGGGAGGAAGGCCACGGCTCGTCCCTCCAGGGTGCCCACGGCCACGGGGGCCGACGGCGCGCCGTAGGGCGTGTGGACGGGCATGTGGGTGACGTCGTCCAAGAAGGCGTAGAAGCCCGACCCGCCGAACACGCCGATCTCGGCCTGACGGGTGCTCATGGTGGCGCCGTCCTGCCCACGGCTGCGCCATTAGCCGCCGCCGCCGCCGCCAAGGCGCGGTGCTTGTCGGTGACCACGCCCGAGGGCGTGCTCACGTGGCGGCGGTGGCCTTGGCGTCGCCCTTGGCCGTGCCCGCCTTGGCCGTGTCCGACTTGGCCGCGTCCGACTTGGCCGCTCCGTCTGCCTTGGAGCCCGCCTCCGACGAGGACGAGGAGGACTTGGCCGACTCGCTCGGCGGCGCTTGTCGGCTGTCGTTCTTGTAGAACCCGCTGCCCTTGAAGGCGATGCCGATGGAGCCGAACACCTTGCGCAGCTGGCCCCCGCACACGGAGCAGGTCGTCAGCGGCTCGTCCTTGAACGACTGCACCACCTCGACGTGCTCCCCACACGACTTGCACGCGTACTCGTAGGTGGGCAACGGGCGGATCCTCCGGCTGGCACTCGGCGTGGTCGAGTGCCAAGTGTACCGGCACGGCGTCGCCACCGCCGAGCCCGGTAGCCTCGGGACAGGGGGAGAAGGCGAGGTGGCCATGACGGGGAGCACCCGATGACCATGCCGGTGCGCAAGGTGGTGATCCCGGCGGCCGGGCTCGGCACGCGGTTCCTGCCGGCGGCGAAGGCGCAGCCCAAGGAGATGCTGCCCGTGGTGGACAAGCCGGCCATCCAGTACGTGGTGGAAGAGGCCGTGCTGGCCGGCATCACCGACGTGCTCATCGTCACCGGGCGGGGCAAGCGGACCCTGGAGGACCACTTCGACCGCTCCTACGAGCTCGAGCACGAGCTGGAGCGGGGCGGCAAGCAAGAGCTGCTGGAACAGGTCCGCGCCATCGCCGCGCTGGCCCGGGTCCACTACGTGCGCCAGGGGGAGGCACTGGGCCTGGGCCACGCCGTGTCGGTCGCCCGTGAGCACGTCGGCAACGAGCCCTTCGCCGTGATGCTGGGCGACGACGTCATGATCGACGACGCCCATGTGCTCAAGGAGATGCTGGCCGTGCACGAGCGCTACGGCCGCAGCGTCATCGCCCTCAAGGAGGT